>JBLJBS010000177.1:0-13464 GCA_047637695.1 Aquamicrobium sp.
CGTTGAACGGGGCGGCCGAGATCGTCACCGGCCGCGACAGGTCGAGCTCGATGCCGGGCCGCGTCAGCCGGGCGAGGTCGCCGGTGGCGATCATCTCGGCGATGACCATCGCCGTCGTCTCCAGCGCCTCGGTCTCGTCCTCGCGATACTGGCGCATGGTGCGGTTCTGCACCACGAGGACGCCGAGCGTCCTGCCCGCGCGCAGCACCGGCACGCCGAGGAAGGAATTGTAGATCTCCTCGCCGGTCTCCGGCAGGTAGGCGAAGGCGGGATGCTTCTGCGCTTCGGACAGGTTCAGCGGCCGCGCGCTGGCGGCGATGGTGCCGACGAGGCCCTGGCCGAGCCTGAGCTGCGCATGGTGGACGGAGGACGGGTTCAGGCCTTCGGTCGCGTAGAGCTCGAGCACGGAATCGGCCCGCAGCACATAGAGCGAGCACACCTCGGCCACCATGTTCTGGGCGATGTGGTGGACGATGCGGTCGAGCCGCTCCTGCGGCTCGAGTGGCTCCGCCATCAGCTCGCGAAGCCGTCTCAGCAATAGGCGCGGGCCTGCGGCCGTCTCGCGCATCGCACTCCTTCCCGACACATGCGGCAACGGCGAGGCCGCCGGCCCTGCGCCGGCGCTACCGCCCGTTCCGATCCTGCCTGCCGCGCGGCAGGCGCGTTCGTCAACTACTGCTTATCGAGGCCGTAGACAGAATGCAAAGTACGAACTGCCAGTTCTGTATAGGCGCCGTCGATCAGAATGGAAATCTTGATCTCGGAGGTGGTTATTGCGCGGATGTTGATGCCCTTGTCGGCCAGCGCCCGGAAGGCGGAAGCGGCGACGCCGGTATGGCTGCGCATGCCAATGCCGATCACCGAGACCTTGGACAGGCCCTCCTCGTGCTGGATCACGTCGAAGCCGACGGTCTCCTTGACCTTGGTCAGCACGGCAAGGGCCTTGGCGACGTCTCCGGCCGGCACGGTGAAGGTCATGTCGGTGAACTTGCCGTCCTCGGAAATGTTCTGGACGATCATGTCGACATTGATGCCGGCTTCCGCCAGCGGGCCGAAGATGCCTGCGGAAACGCCCGGCCGGTCGGCGACGCGGCGCAGCGAAATCTGCGCCTCGTCCTTGGCGTAGGCGATGCCGGTAACGACTTGCTGTTCCACGATCTCGTCCTCGTCGCAAATGAGGGTTCCGGGCGGATTTTCGAAATCGCCCATGCCGGGCGCGTCCGGCTCCTCGAAGGAGGAACGCACGAATGTGCGCACCTTGTGCACCATCGCCAACTCGACCGAGCGCACCTGAAGCACCTTGGCGCCAAGCGAGGCCATCTCCAGCATCTCCTCGAACGAGATCCTGGCCAGCCTGCGCGCCTTGGGCTCGATGCGCGGGTCGGTGGTGTAGACGCCGTCGACATCGGTATAGATGTCGCAGCGGTCGGCCTTGACCGCCGCCGCAAGCGCCACCGCGCTGGTGTCGGAGCCGCCGCGGCCGAGCGTGGCAATGCGGTTGTCGGGACCGACACCCTGGAAGCCGGCGATCACCGCCACCTGGCCGATGCCGAAACGGCGAACCAGTTCCGAGCCGTCGATGTCGGTGATGCGCGCCGCGCCATGGGCGTTGTCGGTGCGAATCGGAATCTGCCAGCCCTGCCAGGAGCGGGCGTCGACGCCCATCGACTGTAGCACGAGCGCGAGAAGCCCCGACGTGACCTGTTCGCCCGAGGCGACGACCGCGTCATATTCGCGCGCGTCGTAGATCTTGAGGCTGGAGCCTTCCGCCTTCGAGGCGTCCTGCACCCATGAGACCAACTCGTTGGTCTTGCCGGCCATCGCCGAAACGACGACCGCGACCTCGTGCCCGGCATCGACCTCGCGTTTGACGTGGCGCGCCACATTGCGGATGCGGGCGATGTCGGCGACAGAGGTCCCGCCGAATTTCATCACGATGCGCGCCATGGAAGCGACAAGTCCTTGCGAAGCGCCGGAGAGAGCCGACTCCGGAAAAATCGAGTGGAAACGCCCGGCTGATGGGCGCGAATGCGGAGGGTTCCATAGCCAAATCCTCCGGCCTTCGCAAGCGAGTTGGGACAGCGCGCTTGACAATCCCTCTCCTCTCCCCGACTTGATTTGTGCTCACAGGGAGACACGCCATGACCGAGGCTCGACGAACGACCATCGACGCCAGCGAAGTGGAACGCTTCTCGGCGATGGCCGCCGAATGGTGGAACCCCAACGGCAAGTTCCGCCCGCTCCACAAGTTCAACCCCGTCAGGCTCGCCTATATCCGCGATCAGGTTGCCGCCCGCTTCGGCCGCGATCCGCATGCGGCGAAGCCCTTCGAGGGCCTGCGCTTCCTCGACATCGGCTGCGGCGGCGGCCTTTTGTGCGAGCCGATGGCGCGTCTCGGCGCCGAGGTGGTTGGCGCCGACGCCTCCGCGACCAATATCGAGGTGGCAAAGCTCCATGCGGCGGAAGCCGGCGTCAAGATCGACTATCGCGCCACCACGGCGGAAGCTCTGGCCGAGGCCGGCGAGACCTTCGACGTCGTCCTCAACATGGAAGTGGTCGAGCATGTCGCCGATGTCGGCCTGTTCATCGGCAAATGCGCCGACATGGTCCGGCCCGACGGCGTCATGTTCGTGGCCACCATCAACCGCACGCTGAAAGCGCTGGGACTGGCGATCTTCGGCGCCGAATACGTTCTGCGCTGGCTGCCGCGCGGCACCCACCAATATGGCAAGCTGGTGCGCCCGGACGAACTGGAACGCGCGCTCGGCACGGCCGGCATGCGCGTCGTCGAGCGCACCGGCGTCAGCTACAACCCGCTGGCCGACCGCTGGGAGCGCTCGGGCGATCTCGACGTCAACTACATGGTGATGGCGGAGAAGACGAAGCAGTAGGCTTGCGCAAGGCGTCTCAGTTCTGGTCGTCGGGGAAGACGGGGAGCGGCATGAATTCGACGCCGTCCTCGATCAGCTCGCGCGCTTCCTCGGCGGTCGCCTCGCCATAGATGCCGCGCTGCTCGACCTCGCCGAAATGGATCCTGCGCGCTTCCTCGGCAAACTTGTCGCCGACATAATCGGCATTCTTCCTGGCCTCGTCGGCCATCGCCTTCAACTGCGCCAGCGCCTTGCGCTGCTCCTCACCCATTGCGAGGGCGATTCTGTCCTGCCTGCGCCCGGTCGAGACGGAGGGCGCCATCAGCGTCTTGTCCACCCTGGCCGACCGGCACACCGGGCATGACACCAGACCGCGCCGCTTCTGCCGGTCGAAATCCTCGCCGTTGCGGAACCAGCCGTCGAACTCGTGATCGTTGTCGCAGGAAAGCGAAAAGCGGATCATCGCGCGGATCAGCCTCCCGCCGTCGCTGCCGGGCCGGCATGCGCCACGCTGAAATCGCGCGCGTTCTTCAGGTTGGGGATTTTCGCCCGCGCCTGCGCGACCTCGGCAAGGTCGATGTCGGCAATCACCACGCCCGGCTCGGCGTGATCGACCTCGGCCACCACCCGGCCCCACGGATCGACGATCAGCGAATGACCGTAGGTCTCGCGCCCGTCCTCGTGCAGGCCGCCCTGTGCGGCAGTAATTACAAACGCGCCATTCTCGATCGCCCGCGCCCGCTGCAGAACATGCCAGTGCGCCTCGCCGGTCTGGCGGGTGAAGGCGGCCGGCGCGGTCAGGATCTGCGCACCCGCCAGCGCCTGCGCCCGGAACAGCTGCGGGAAACGCACGTCATAGCAGATCGCCATGCCCAGCCGCCCGAACGGCAGATCGACCACGGTCGAGGCCGCGCCCGGCTCGTAGGTCGCCGATTCGCGCCAGCTCTCGCCATTGTCGAGATCGACGTCGAACATGTGAATCTTGTCGTAGGTAGCAATAAGCCGTCCGTCCGGGCCGAAGACGAAAGCGCGGTTGGCGACCTTGCCGTCGGCGCGCGCGATCGCGGTCGAGCCGACATGGACGACAATGCCAAGCTCGGCGGCGAGCCGGCCGGCGGCAAGCTCGATCCTGTCCTCGCCTTGCGGCTTGAGGATCGCCTTCAGCGCCTGCCTGTCGCGCATCAGCGCGCCGGTCATTTCCGGCGACTGGACATAGGCCGCGCCCTTCGCCACGGCCTCGCGCACCAGCGCCTCGAAATCGGCAACGTTGCGTTCCGGGTTCTCTCCAGAACGCATCTGCAACGCGGCTACCCTGACTGTGGACATGACGGCTCCTATTCCTTGCCGCCGGCGAGCAGCGGATCGAGCCTGCCGTCGCGCTCGAGCGCGTGCAGGTCGTCGCAGCCGCCGACATGGGTGTCGCCGATGAAGATCTGCGGAAAGGTCGAGCGGCCATTGGCGCGCGCGATCATTTCCTGCCGCAGCTCCGGCGAGAAGGTCGCATCGCGCTCGACATAGGCGACGCCTTTCGAATCGAGAAGCCGCTTGGCGGCCGCGCAATAGCCGCACAGGGCGCGCGTATAGATCGTCACTTCGTTCATGATCGGTCGGACCCGGCTAAACACGTTCCGCTTCATATAGCGTCGGCATCGGCGGCCTGAAAGTCCCCAAGTTCCGCCTCGCTGCCGGCTTCCGCCGGCAGGACCCTGGCGAAGGTCAGCACGTCCACCCCGGCCGCGCCGGCCTTGTTCAGCGCCCGCGCCACCGCCGAAACCGTCATGCCGGTGGTATAGACGTCGTCCACGACCAGAATGCGCCGGTCCTGAACGAGGCTGCGCGCCGCCGGAGGGACGCGGAACGCACCGCGCACATTCGCCTCGCGCTCGCGCACGCCGAGCCCGACCTGCTGGCGTGTCGCGCGCGTCCTCTCGACGACATCGGGGAGGAACGGCCGCCCCGACAACAGGCAGAGCGCGCGCGCCAGCTCGGCCGACTGGTTGAAGCGGCGGCGGAAGAAGCGGCCGCGATTCAGCGGCACCGGCACCACCGCATCCGCCCCGGCCAGCAGTTCCGCGCCCGGCCGCATCATCCAGCGTGCCATTGTCGGCGCCAGTTCGGTACGATCACCGAATTTCAGGTTCAGCACCATCTGCCGCGCCACGCCGTCATGCGCGACAGCCGAGCGGGCGCGGGCAAAGGGTGGCGGATTGGCAATCGCACCTGCCGAAATGATCCCCTCGCCGATCTCGTAGGCGAACGGCGTGCCGAGAACCTCGCACCAGGGCCGTTCGATGAAGCGCAGTTTCGGCCAGCAGGCCCCGCAGAGCGTGAAAGGCTCGGCCACCAACCGCCGGCAGGAGGGACAGACCGGCGGAAACAGGAGCCGGGCCGGCAGGCCGGTCATCCAGCCGATCCAGCCCCTGATCTGCCTCTTGATCTCGACCGCGCGATCGTCCACGACAGGCGCATCCTCCCGCACCCTCTCCTTCGGGGGGCATGCTAGAGCATGTTTCCCGAAAGTGGGAACCGGTTTCGGGATAAGGACATGCGGGAAAACGAAGGGCGAGAGCGATTCCAGGAAAAGTGCGAAGCGGTTTTCCGTCCGCAATTGCACCAAAACAACCAGTTGGACCGTTTCTGCCTCTCCGTGAAAGCCTGAAACGGTCGAAAGCGCGAACAGCGAATCCGGACGATCGCGACGCGCTCCAGAAGACGGGAACAAGCCATGTCTGAAAATCCGGCCGAACCGATCTTCGACGCCCAGCTCACCACCACGCGCAAGCTGCGGGCGCAGCGTGCGGCTTCGCCGGGCGCCGATTTCCTGATGCAACGCGCCGTCGAGGATCTCGTCGAGCGGCTGGCCGCGGTACCGCGCCGGTTCGGCAAGGCTGCGACGCTGTTTTGCCAGACCGGGGCTGCGGCTGAGGCGCTGCACACCGCAGGCAAGGCCGATCCGGTCATCCGCATCGAGGCGGATGCGGGATTGCTTGCTGGCCATGAGGGCGCGATCGCCGCGCCGGAGACCGTGCCGTTCGAGCCGGAAAGCCTCGACCTCGCCGTCTCGCTCTATCACCTTCATGAGGTCAACGACGTTCCCGGCATGCTGGTTCAGATCAGGCGCGCGCTGAGACCGGACGGGTTGTTCCTCGGCTGCATGGCCGGCGCCGGAACGCTTGCCGAGTTGCGCGAGGCGCTGCTGGCGGCCGAAACCGAACTGGCCGGCGGCGCCAGCCCGCGCGTCTCGCCGCTTGTCGATGTTCGCGACGCCGGCGCGCTGCTGCAGCGGGCGCGATTCGCGCTGCCCGTCGCCGACCATGAGACGGTGATCGTGCGCTACGACTCCATGTTTTCGCTGATGCGCGACCTGCGCGCGATGGGCGCGACCAGCAGCCTGATCGCCAGAAGCCGCAAACCCGCGACCCGGGCGCTGCTGATGCGGGCAGCCGAGATCTACGCCGAGCGCTTCTCCGACCACGACGGACGGGTGCGCGCCACCTTCTCGACGATCTGGCTGTCCGGCTGGGCGCCGCACGCCTCGCAGCAGAAGCCGGCACGACCCGGCAGCGCGACCGTGTCGCTGACCAAGTTTTTGGAAAATTAACAGAACCGCGCAAGCGCGGAGACAGACGGTTCAAGCCGCAGCCGGCCAGCCCGAAATAGCTGAAACCGTGTGCGTGAGGGCAGGTTTCAGCTATTTCGGGCTGGCCGCGGTGACTTCCTGCACCTTTGCAGCGGTGTTCTGGTAACTGTCCTGAATATAGTCGGAAATACCGCTGGCGCCTGCGATGATCGCCAGCGAGAGGATCATCGCAATCAGCCCGTATTCGATGGCGGTCGCGGCGCTGTCATCCCTGATGAACTTCTGGAACATCGTTTCATCTTTCCCGCCTCGTACCGCACCGGCAAGTACGGCAGGAAAAAACTAGGGGAACCGGAATTATAAAAGGTTAATATCCGCCCCGGGCCGGAGCGCGCACCCCGTAGGCTTAACGAAACGTTTGCATGAAGTGCTGATCGCCCGGTGGTCGACTCAGGCGAGAGTATCAGCAATCGCCGGTGCGGGCGCCGTTGCTGCGAATGATGCAGACGGAAGAGGGCGACGGCTGCAGCACGCTGCGCCGGACCGTGTAGGACCCGCTCGCCCGCGGCCCCACCGTGCCGGTCGCCATCGTGTCGAGGCGGCTCGAATAGGACGAATAGGCCATGCGCTCGACCTGGCTCTCGGCCAGCGGCGTCAGGATCAGCGCGAGGCCGACCGCCGCGGAGCCGAACAGCAGCGTCACCCGCAATGCGCCCATTCCGAAATCGCCGAGCAGCCGTTCACGGCCCGAACGCGGCTCTTCCCATTCTTCACGCAGCGACATTGCACAAACCCCGCCTCAGCCAGATCGCAAGGACCTCCGTGACCGCACGGCCACCCGCTCAATCTTTCATGATCGCCTAAACGTTCGATTAACGATGAAGGCATTTTCAAAGCATGAAGAAGGCCCGGAGGGTTTCCCCTCCGGGCCTTTTCGAACGCCAGAGCATCTTGCAGTCAGACGGTTACGTCTGACGTCGCATAAATGCGGCTCAAGAAACAAATCGAGAGCGACGGAACCCCATTCGTCAGAATGACCGTTGCTCTAAAGCGTGTCGCGATCATTCAGTTTCGCTCCGTACGCTTCAAGCGCTTGTTTTACGCATGTCGTTGTCCAGAAACCGGTTCCCACTTTCGAGCGACATGCTTTAGTGCGGCGAACGGTTTACGGAAGCTGGACGGGACCGACATCCTTGAAGCCGGCGCCCTCGATCACCGTCTCGATGATCACGCCCGGCACATCGCCCTTGTCGTCGAACTCGTGGCTGCCGGCCGCGCCCTCATAGTTGATGTCGGTGCCGGCGGCGATCAGTTCGACCGCCTTCTTCCACTCGCCCGGCAGGATGACCTCGCCCGGCGCGCTCGAAATGTCGCGCAGCGCGGCCGCAAGACCCTCGCGGCCGTCGGACCCGTTCTTCTGGATCGCCAGCGCCAGCATGAACGCGGCATCGTAGGACTGGGCGACGAACGAGCCGGCTGGGTCGAAGCCCGCGGCCTTAGCCGCCTCGGTGAAGATCGCCGTGCCGTCGGTCTCGGACGAGCCGATCTTGACGCCGACGAAGCCGTCGAGCTTGCCCTCGCCGACCGCTCCGACGATGCTGTCGCCGACCATGCCGTCACCGCCGGCGAACTTGTCGAAGTCGCCGCCTTCGATCGCCTGGCGGACGATGGTCTGGCCGGAGCCGTCGACATAGGCGAGAACGACGAGGATTTCCGCCCCCGACGAGGAGAGCGAGCCGAGTTCGGCGCGATAGTCGGCCTTGCCGTCCTCATGCGCCTCGTTTGCGGCGACCGAGCCGCCAAGCGCCTCGAACGAGGCAGCCGTCGCATCGGCGAAACCCTTGCCGTAGTCGTTGTTGACATAGCTGATAGCGATGCTGCCATAGCCGCGATCCTTGAGCAGCTTGGCAAGAACCTGACCGGAATAGGCATCCGAGGGGGTGGTGCGGAAGACGAGGTCGCTGTCGTTGAGCGCCGACAGCGCCGGCGAGGTCGCCGCCGGCGAGATCAGCACGACGCCGCCGGGAATGGCCGCGGTGTTGGCGGCGGCGATCGTCTCGCCCGAGCACAGCGGCCCGACCAGCGCCGTCACCTTCTCCGAATTGACCATGCGGTCGGCGGCGGCGGAAGCGGCGGTGGTGTCGATGCAGGTGGAATCGCCCTGAAGCAGGGTCAGCGTGCGGCCGTCGAGGATGCCTCCCTGTTCGTTGACCTGCGCGACGGCCAGCTTCGCGCCCTCATGAATCGGCGGCACCAGCGTCTCGATCGGCCCCGTGAACCCGCCGAGGAAACCGAGCTTGACGTCCTGCGCATGGGCGGTCGAGACCGCGGCCATGGCGATGGCGGCAACCGAAGCGGCCAGAAGCCTGCGAACCTTGAATGACATGACAGATCCTCCCTGGGAGCATGCGTGAGACAGAGTTTTCATGGCCGCGCCCGCTCTTTGCACAGCCGGGCGAAGCTTGCGGCAGATACTCTAGACCCCGCCCCGCTTTGTAAAGAGCGGGCAACCTGCGAAGACTGAAAGATAAGGGAAAATCGGCGCTAAGGCGCAACGGAACCTGTGGCGGACGCCAGTTCCGCCGCTCCGGCTTCATCTCTCCGGCCGCATTGTCAGATGCCGGACGATCCCGCAGGCTGGCGCGCGCTTTATCGCGTCGGCACCGGATGCTCGCCGCGGTAGTCATAGAAGCCGCGTCCGGTCTTGCGGCCCAGCCACCCGGCCTCGACATATTTCACCAGCAGCGGGCACGGCCGGTATTTGGAATCCGACAACCCGTCATGCAGTACCTGCATGATCGACAGGCAGGTGTCGAGGCCGATGAAATCGGCGAGTTGCAGCGGTCCCATCGGATGATTGGCGCCGAGCTTCATCGCGGTGTCGATCGCCTCGACCGTGCCGACCCCCTCATAGAGCGTATAGATTGCCTCATTGATCATCGGCAGCAGGATGCGGTTGACGATGAAGGCGGGGAAATCCTCGGCCACCGTGATGGTCTTGTCGAGCGACGAGACGAACACCCTGGCAGTTTCGAAGGTGGAATCCTCGGTGGCTATGCCGCGCACCAGCTCGACCAGCTTCATCACCGGCACCGGATTCATGAAATGTATGCCGATGAAGCGTTCGGGCCGGTCGGTCTGGGCGGCCAGCCGCGTGATCGAGATCGACGAGGTGTTGGTGGCGAGCAGAGCTTCCGGGTTCAGCAGCGGGCAGAGCTGGGCGAAGATCTTGCGCTTGACGGTCTCGTCCTCGGTCGCCGCCTCGATGACCAGATCGACATCGGCGAGATCCTCGAGCGCCGGGGCGCCGACAATGCGCCCGCTCGCGGCCTGATAGGCCGCCGCCTCCATCTTGCCGGAGGAAACCTGTCTGGCCATGTTGCCGTTGATGGTCGCCAGACCGGCCTCGATCCGCTCCGGCGAGACGTCGTAGAGCTTGACCCGGTAGCCGGCCGCCGCGACGACATGGGCAATGCCGCCACCCATCTGGCCCGCCCCGATGATGCCAACCGTCGAAATCCTGCCAGTCATTGTCCAGCCCCGTCATCCGGCCGTTTGCGGCCATTATTGTTCGGCCTTCGCCGCCAGTATGTTGCAGCGCAAAATAGAAGGACGGGGTGGCGTCTGTCCACCCCGTCCTTCAACAATAGTCTCGGTCTGCCTGCGGGGCAACGCGCCAGCCTCCGGCAAGGCGCGCCACTTTTTCCCGCCGGTCGTCCGTCCCGGGTCAGAGCGCCTTTTCAAGCTCCGGCAGGATGGTGAAGAGATCGCCGACCAGGCCGTAATCGGCAACCTGGAAGATCGGCGCCTCCTCGTCCTTGTTGATGGCGACGATGACCTTCGAGTCCTTCATGCCGGCGAGGTGCTGGATCGCGCCGGAGATGCCGACCGCGATGTAGAGTTCCGGCGCGACGACCTTGCCGGTCTGGCCGACCTGCCAGTCGTTGGGCGCATAGCCGGCATCCACCGCGGCGCGGGAGGCGCCGACGGCTGCGCCGAGCTTGTCGGCCACCGGCAGGATCACTTCCTCGAACTTCTCCGAGGAGCCCAGCGCACGGCCGCCCGAGATGATGATCTTCGCCGAGGTCAGTTCCGGACGGTCGCTCTCGGAGAGCTTGTTCTCGACGAAGGTCGAGAGCGCCGGATCGGCCGCCGCGGCAACCGTCTCGACCGCGGCCGAACCGCCCTCGCCCGTCGCCGGGAAGGAGGCGGTGCGAACCGTGATCACCTTCTTGGCATCGGTGGACTGCACGGTCTGGATGGCGTTGCCGGCATAGATCGGGCGCTTGAAGGTGTCCGGCGACACCACGTCGATGATCTCCGAAACCTGCATTACATCGAGCAGAGCGGCGACGCGGGGCAGCACGTTCTTGCCGGTGGTGGTGGCCGGCGCGACGATGGCGTCGTAGCCACCGGCAAGGCCAAGGATCAGCGCGGCGGTGGGCTCGGCCAGCCGCTCGGCGAGTTCGTCGGCCTCGGCGAGCAGCACCTTGCGCACGCCGGAGAGCTTCGCGGCCGCATCGGCGGCTGCCTTGGCGCCCTTGCCGGCGACCAGGACGTCGACGTCGCCGCCGATCTTGGAAGCCGCCGTCAGCGCCTTGGCGGTCTGGTCGGAAAGGGTGGCGTTGTCATGTTCGGCAACGAGAAGAATAGCCATGTTCGTGATCTCCCTTTAACCGGTTTAGAGGACGCCGGCGGACTTGAGGCTGGAAACGAGTTCCGCCACGTCCTTGACCTTGACGCCGGCCTTGCGTCCGCCCGGCTCCTCGGTCTTCACCACCTTGAGCCGCGGCGAGACGTCGACGCCGTAGTCGGCGACCGTCTTCTCGTCGAGCGGCTTCTTTTTCGCCTTCATGATGTTGGGCAGCGAGGCGTAGCGCGGCTGGTTCAGCCGCAGATCGACGGTGACGACCGCCGGCAGCTTGACCTCGACCACCTGCAGACCGCCGTCGACCTCGCGCGTGACCTTGGCCTTGCCGTCGGCGAACTCGACTTCCGAGGCGAAAGTGCCCTGCGACCAGCCCAGCAGCGCCGCCAGCATCTGGCCGGTCTGGTTGGCGTCGTCGTCGATCGCCTGCTTGCCGAGGATGACGAGCTCGGGGCCTTCGGCCTCGACCACGCCCTTCAGCAGCTTGGCCACCGTCAGCGGCTCGACGATCTCGTCGGTCTTGATCAGGATGCCGCGGTCGGCGCCCATGGCGAGCGCGGTGCGGATCGTCTCCGCCGCCTGCGCCGGGCCGATCGAGACGACGACGATCTCCGAGACCTTGCCGGCTTCCTTCAGCCGGATCGCCTCTTCGACCGCGATCTCGTCGAACGGATTCATCGACATCTTGACATTGGCAAGCTCGACGCCGGAGCCGTCCGACTTGACGCGGATCTTCACGTTGAAATCCACAACCCGCTTGACCGGAACCAGAACTTTCATGCGCTCAAAACCTTTCCGTGAGATTCGAGGAAGCTGGCTGGCAGCATTCGTGCCGTTCGCTTGCCGGATATGGAATTCGCCGAGGCGGGACCGCCCGCACCCCGTCCCCTGCAGGAACGGCATCGGCCATGGCCGCATGTGGCTGTAGTGGCCCGCCGGGGCACCGTCAATATGTTTGCGCGGTTCAAACCGTTTGAAACTCGTTGCGGATCAACGCCTGCCCCAGGGTGACGGCGCGGGTTCCGCCGGCTGCGGCACCACTTCCGCCGGCTGCGGCGTCACGATGCCGCGATCGAGCAACGGCACGCCGCGCCTTCGCATGAACACGACGAGGACTGCGCCCGCGACGATGCCGCCCAGATGCGCCGCCCAGGAGATTTCATCGTCGCCGCCGGCCACCATCATGAAGACCTGGAACAGGATCCACAGCACCAGCACGATCGAGGCAGGCAGGCGCAGCGGAATCCGGCCGAGCGCCAGGACCCATATCTTCACGCGCGGATGCAGGATCAGATAGGCGGCGACGACGCCGGCGATCGCGCCCGACGCGCCGATCAGCGGCGCTTCCGAAGCCGGCGCGACGATGCCGTGCGCGAACGCCCCCGCCACGGCGCAGGCGAGATAGAACACCAGGAAACGGAAATGACCGAGCGCATCCTCGACATTGTCGCCGAACACCCACAGGAACAGCATGTTGCCGCCGAGGTGCCAGATGTCGCCATGCAGGAACGAATAGGTGATGTAGGTGAGGTCGTCCGGCACCAGCACCCACTCGTCGGGCCGCTCGGCGATGTCGAACACGGTGGAGGGAATATAGCCGAGCCCGATCACCGCCGCCTGCTCGAAGCTCTCTCCGGTCAGCGTCGTCATCAGAAAGACGATGACATTGGCCGCGATCAGCCCCAGCGTGACGTACTGGAGCCGTATATGCTTGAGATTGTTGGCGTCATGCAGCGGAATGAACATGCTTCACGGCCCTTTCCGCCGATGGTCGCCCGGGCGACGTCGCCCCGCGCCCCTACCGGTTCTGACCCGGCACCCATAGCACGTCGCGCGCGCCCCTGTCATTTGCCGCGCGGGCAGCGACGAACAGGAAGTCGGAAACGCGGTTGATGTAACGGATCGCCGCCTCGCCGACCTTTTCCCCTTCCTTGAGCGACAGTTCCACGATCATGCGTTCGGCCCGGCGCGAGACCGTGCGGGCGAGATGCAGCGCGGCAGCAGCCGGCGAGCCGCCGGGCAGCACGAAGCTGCGCAGGGTCGGGATGCCTTTGTTGACGACGTCGATGTCGCCTTCCAGCCGCTTTACCTGCGAATCGAGCATGCGCAACGGCTCGTAACCCAGCTCCTCGCCGGTGTCCGGTGTCGCCAGTTCGGCGCCCAGATCGAACAGGTCGTTCTGGATACGGCCGAGCATCGCGTCGAGCTCGGGATGGGCGTCCTTCGTGTGCAGGCGCGCAAGGCCGATGCAGGCATTGGCCTCGTCCACCGTCCCGTAGGAGGCGATGCGCAGATCGTATTTCGGCCGCCGTTCGCCGGTGCCGAGCGCGGTCGTGCCGTCGTCGCCGGTGCGGGTGTAGATCTTG
>JBLJBS010000178.1:0-6130 GCA_047637695.1 Aquamicrobium sp.
TCGCCGCGCGCGACCTCGAGGATTACGAGCGCATCCACAAGGAATGGCTGACCGCCATGCCCCACGTCATCAAGATCAACTCGTCCTTCGCGCTACGAGAAGTGGTCGACCGCACTCATGTCGGCCTGAAGCCCGAAATGGCCTGAATGCCACGGCCCGCCGATTGGGGGGCAATCGGCGGGCCGGGAGGCCACGCGGACGGAGGGGGGCATGTGTCCGCGCAGTATCTAGGTTTGCATTAGCATGTTCAGAAGAAGTGTGAAGTGGCAATCCACCTCACACTTTACCTTTGGTCAACGCAGGAATTCATCCACACGGC
Organism: Aquamicrobium sp.; assembly: GCA_047637695.1. Lineage (GTDB taxonomy): Bacteria > Pseudomonadota > Alphaproteobacteria > Rhizobiales > Rhizobiaceae > Aerobium. The sequence goes on from JBLJBS010000178.1 coordinate 320, forward strand.
GCAGGGTGACGCGGCGGTTTTCCCAGTTCTCGTAAGACGTCTGAACGAGAAGGTATTCCTCGCCGTAGCCGACCGTCTCCAGCGCACGGGACGGGATGCCGAATTCACGGACCAGCACCCGCTTCAGCGACGCGGCGCGGCGCTCGGACAGCGCATAGTTCGAGGCATTCGAACCGACCGCGTCGGTATGGCCCTCGATCAGGATCCGGGTGCCGGGGCGGCGCGAGATCAGCCGGTCGAGCGCGTCGGCGATCTGCTCGACCTTGCGGTACTGCGATCCCGGAACCTCGGCGGAGCCGAATTCGAAGTTGATCGCCTGGATCTCGATCGAGGGCGCGGCGCGGCGCAGATCCGGCCGGCGCTTGAACTCCTGAACGGTGACCCGGCGCTGCGGCGCGATGCGAGTGGTCGGGGCAACGTCGAGCTGGCGCAGGATGCGGTCCGCCGAAGGCATGTCGACAGTCGGCTGGCGTCGTGTCTCACGCGGGTTCTCGGCCGGCTGCCGCTCGTCGACGACTCGCTGGCGCTCACGGTTCATCTGGCGCGGGCTTTCATCCAGCTGCGCCGAAGCAACGGTCGGCAGCACGACGGAAAGGGCGGTGGCGGCGATAAGCAGGCGGCGGAACATGGGGCGTCTCCTTCGGTAAAGCTCAAGGTAACTCGTTGCGAGGACCATCGCATGGGGGATATGAAACGGAGCTGAACAGGCTGTTGTCCCGCGTTCAGGATCGTTAACGGCGGTTAACGACTCGATTCACAGCCAGGGTGTCACCTTTTCCTGCGACCACGCATAAGGCGAAAAACCTATCCGCTGGTAAAGCTGCAGCGCGCGCGGGCTGTCGAGCGTGCAGGTCTGGATCGCAAGCCGGGCCGGGCCGTGGGCGAAAGCGGCGAACACCGCTTCCGAAAGAAAGAATTTCGCCAGGCCCCGCCCCTGAAAATCCGGGGTCAGGCCGAAATAGCGAATCTCCGCCTCCGCCGGCAAATGCGAGAGGTCCAGCTCGAAGAACCCGGCCGGAGCCCCGTCGACATAGAGAACGCGGATTTCCGTGCGCTCGGAACGAACGATGGCCGACAGCGCATCGTCGCCGAGGGTCCGGTGTTTTTCCCAGTGGCTCCCCTTGCCGACCTGCTCGTAGAGATAGCGGTAGAAGGCCAGCGGAATGTCCCTGACGCGCAGCACCGCGACAGTGTGACCGAGCGGCACCGGCACCCTCGCCGGCGGTGGCGACAGCATTTCGAGATGGGTCGCCCGTGCATCGAGGCGCTTGACCCCGCCGCTGGTCGTGGCAGCGCGTTCAGTCATTACCGGTCGCCACCGGCGTGTCGGCCCGCCCGCCCCACTCGCTCCACGAGCCGTCGTAAAGCCGGTTGTCGTCATGCCCGACCGAAGCGAGCGCCAGCGAGATCACCGCCGCCGTCACGCCGGAGCCGCACGAGGTGACGACCGGCTTCGACAGATCGAGCCCGGCGCCTTCGAGGACGGCGCGCAGTTCCTCCACCGGCAGCAGGCTGCCGTCGCGCGACAGCGACGCGGCCGGCACGTTCCTCGCGCCCGGCATGTGGCCGGCACGCATGCCGGGTCGGGGTTCGGCATCGGTGCCGGCGAAACGTCCGGCTGGCCGCGCATCGGCGATCTGCGCCGTGCCATCGGCAACGACCGCCTTCATTTCATCGAGGGAAACGACGCGCGACGGATCGCAGTCGATCTCGAAGAAGCACGACGCGATCCTCGTCGTCTCGTCGGTCACAGGCCGCCCTTGCGCCTTCCAACGGTCAAGCCCGCCGTCGAGCACATGGACATTGCGCGCGCCCATCAGGCGGAACATCCACCACACCCGCGGTGCGGAAAAGAAGCCCGGCCCGTCATAGACGACGATCTCGTCATCCTCGTCGATGCCCATCGACGAGGCGAACTGGGCGAACAAGCCCGGCGAAGGCAGCGTATGCGGCAGGTCCGAACCCGGCTCGACGACCTTGTCATGGTCGAAGAACACCGCGCCCGGAATATGCCCGGCCTGGTATTCGGCGCGCGCGTCGCGCCCCTGCGCCGGCAGATACCAGGAGCCGTCGATGATCGACAGGCCTGGTTTTCCCAGCCGCTCCTGCAGCCAGTCGGAGGAAGCGACGAAGGGGCTGGTTGTCCGGCTCATGACGTCCTCTTTCTGCTTCATTCCGCGCAATTCACGCTACACAATTCACGATTGCGGGTGAGACCGTCAAGCTTGCGGCATCTGCCCGAAGCGGATGCGGAAGCGGCGGTTCTCGCGCCCTTTCTTCTCGATCTTGCCGATGTGGATTTCTCCCACCTCGGCCGTCGAGGCAACATGCGTGCCGCCGCAGGGCTGGGTATCGACTGCACCGTCGTCGCCGATGCAGACGAGCCGGATACGCCCCGACCCGACCGGCGGCCGCACGTTCTTGGACTTGACCAGCGACGGGTTGGCCGCCAGTTCGTCGTCGGTGATCCATCTGACGAAAATGGGATGATCGGCGCGCACCAGTTCCATCAGCTTCTCGCTGATCCCCTCGCGCGTCACGCCGGCGTCGGGAATGTCGAAATCCACGCGGGACTCGTCCTCGCCCACCGCCGCCCCGGTGATCGGATAGGGACAGGCGACGGTGAGCAGATGGCAGGCGGCATGCATGCGCATCAGCTTCAGCCGCCGTTCCCAGTTGATTTCCGCCGTCACCGTCTCGCCCGGTTGCGGCAGCGCCGCGCCTTCGGCCGGCTGGTGGATGATCTCGTCCTTGGTCTCGCCGGTGACCGTCCTGGCAATGGCGATGCGCGAGCCGTCGGCGCAGACGAGCCACCCGCTATCGCCGGGTTGTCCGCCCGAGGTGGCGTAAAAGACGGTCCTGTCGAGGAAGATGCCGCGCTCGTCGACGGCGATCACCTTCGCCTCGGCCGATTTGAGATAGGCATTGTCACGGAACAGGGCCTCCGTCACCAACGCCATCACGCAACCTCCTCATATGGCACTGAAATCCGGGGCTTCTCCTCCAGCCAGCCAGGAATCGGCAGATTCCTGCCGCGCAGGAACGACGGATTGAACAGCTTGGACTGATAGCGCGTGCCATAATCGGCAAGAATGGTGACGATGGTATGGCCCGGCCCGAGCTCGCGCGCGAGGCGGATCGCGCCGGCGATGTTGATGCCGGTCGAGCCGCCGAGGCAAAGCCCCTCCTCCTGCACCAGATCGAAGATGATCGGCAGCGCCTCGGCATCGGCGATCTGCCACGAGAAGTCCGGCCGGAACCCTTCCAGGTTGGCGGTGATGCGCCCCTGCCCGATGCCTTCTGTGATCGATTCACCCTCGGCCTTCAGTTCGCCCCGGGTGTAATAGCTGTAGAGGGCTGCCCCGAACGGGTCGGCAAGACCGATCTTGACGGCGGCATTCTTCTCGCGCAATCCCGCGGCAATGCCGGCAAGCGTGCCGCCGGTGCCGACCGAAGCCACGAAGCCGTCGATCCTGCCGTCGGTCTGACGCCAGATTTCCTGCGCCGTCGTCACGACATGGCCGTCGCGATTGGCGACATTGTCGAACTGGTTGGCCCAGATCGCGCCGGCAGGCTCCGAGGCCGCGAGCTGGTCGGCAAGACGGCCGGATATCTTCACGTAGTTGTTGGGATTTTTGTAGGGAACCGCCGGCACCTCGATCAGTTCCGCGCCGAGCAGCCGCAGCGCATCCTTCTTTTCCTGGCTCTGGGTCTCGGGAATCACGATCACCGTCCGGTAGCCGAGAGCCTTGGCGACCACGGTCAGGCCGATGCCGGTGTTGCCGGCCGTTCCCTCGACGATTACGCCGCCCGGCCGCAGCAGGCCCTTCTTCTCGGCGTCACGAATGATGAACAGACCGGCACGATCCTTCACCGACTGGCCCGGGTTCATGAACTCCGCCTTCCCCAGGATTTCGCAGCCGGTTTCCTCGGAGGCGCGCCGGAGGCGGATCAACGGCGTATTGCCCATGACGTCGAGAATCGAGGCGGCCATGGCTTGTTCCTTCTTTTGTCTGGCAGGCGCGAAACTAGAAACCGCAGCGCGCGCTTTCAAGGCCGGATTTTCTCCGCGGGCCGCCTCGCGTCAGGCTTTCAATTCCGGCTTTGCATCTCGGGCCCACAGATAGATGACCAGCGACACCGCCAGGCCCACAGCATAGAACCAGAACAGCGCCGAATAGGCAGCGGCCGGATCGCCCGGCTGCGTCGCACCCGACACCACCGCTCCGGAAGCGAATTGCATCAGCCCGACGGCGCCAATCGAGAAGAAATTGAGCAGCGTGATGCCGCGCCCGGTCAGGTGCGGCGGGCAGAAGGTGCGGCCATGCGCCATCATCAGCCCGAAGCTGGCGCCCGACAGGCCGATGACCACGAGCGCTGCCGTCGACACGCCGACGCCCGGCGCGGGCGCCAGCGCAAGAAAGACGAGGGCGGCCAGCAGCAGAGCGTTGCCGGCGAAAGCCACCCATTTGCGGGTGCGGAACATGGTGTCAAGCGGGCCGTAAAGGAAGCTGCCCGCCGACATCGCCAGCGCCATGAACAGCGTCGCCTGGCCGATCGCCAGCGCGTCGAGACCGTAGACGTCGGCAAGGTAAGGGCCGGCCCACAATCCACGAATGCCGCCGGATGGCACATAGTTCATGGCGACGAGCGGCAGGATCGGCCACAGAAGGCGAAGGCGCATCAGTTCGGCATAGCCGGCAAAGCCGGTGCTGCCGCCGCCGCCAACATCCTTCGCCTGCTGCGGATCGCGAACGAAGAAGAGGATCGCTGCGGCCGTCAGCAGCGTCACGACACCAAGCGCGGCGATCACCGGCCGCCACGTGAACGCATCCACCGCCGCCGCCAGAGGCGAAGCGCCGATGACGTTGCCGAGCGATCCCAGACCGATCAGCCAGGAGGTGAGAACAGCGAGCCGCGCCGGCGACCAGGTATGGGCAAAGATAAACATCGACGCCATCAGCACGGGTGCGCAACCGACGCCGATCAGCGTCATCGCCGCGACGATCATCCACGGCGCGTCGGCGATCGCGAACAGGAACGCGCCGCCGCTACCGCAGATGCCCAGGAGAAAGCCGGCGGTGCGCTTCGGCCCATGGCGATCGAGCCAGACGCCGACAAGGAACTGCGACAGCGCGAAGGCGACGAACCACGCGCCCGACGCCATCGACAGATCGGCCTTGGTCGCCCCGAGCTCGACGGTCAGCACTGGCGTCAGCACTGCGAGGAAGGCGCGATAGAACTGCGACAGCATGTAGGCGACAGTGAGCGCCGCAAGTCCGGCCATGATCGCACATCCCCTCCCGATGGCCGCCCCGATGATTGCACCAAGGATTGCACCAAGGATTGCAAAGGGCTGCCGAGCTATTCTGACGGGATTAGACCATCGGGCGGGCCCGGGCAATTGGGCCAGCCCTGCTGTCCTGTAGACAGTTGGGTGCCGCCTTCACGTCGAAGGCGGCGCGATGCGCGTGGATCAGGCGGCCGCGTTGCCACGCGCCGGCCGGCGCTTGCCGCGGAACGGCCGCTTCGGCCCCTGCTTGGCGCCAGCAGGCTTGGCCCCGTCCTGCTTGTCGCCCGACGGGCGCGCAGCCGATGGGCGGCCCTGGAACGGCTTACCCGGCCCCTTGTGGTTGCCGTTGCGCTGGGGCTGGCCACCGCGGGGATTGCGCCCCGGCATGTGGCGCGGCCGGCCGGCCTCGCTGCCGGCTTCCGGCGTCGTCTCCGACCTGGGCTGCCGTGCGGCCACCGGGTCCGGCTGGTCGAGGAAGCTCGCCGTCACCGGCAGCTTCATGCGGATGATGCGCTCGA
>JBLJBS010000179.1:0-21758 GCA_047637695.1 Aquamicrobium sp.
CGCGCCCGATCACCTCGCGGCCGTCGTTGAGCACGCTGGCGACGCCGTTGTCGGCAAGGCCCGCGAGATAGTCGCGCGCCGATTTCTGGCTCTCGATGGCGAAAAGCGTCGCGAAGGGTTTGCCTTCAACGGTGGCGCTGTCGAAACCGAACAGAGCCTCCGCCGGCCGGCTGATGTTGCGGATCATCCCGTCCGGCGCGATCAGCACCACGCCGTCGGTGGCGGTGTCGATGATGGTGCGCAGCTCGGCGAGATGGCGCTCGAGCTCACGTGCGTCACCAGCGGCGGGTGAAGACGCGTCCAATGGAATAGCGCCGGTGGATAGCGGCTGCGACCTATCCTCAGTCGGCTGGATCGATGCGGCCGGTTCGGCGCGCTTCAGCGCCAGAAGCAGCGCCGTTCCCTCCTGCCAGCCGATCGATTGCAGATGGGCGTCGACGGCGAAAACCTCGCCGCCCAGCGTTCGCAGCATGAGTTTGCGTTCGCTCGCCGCCTGCGGCGACGGCTCGTCGTCGACGAACAGCCTGTCGAGCCCGCCATCCTTGCGGATCTGGTCGAGACTGGCATAGCCGGTCAGGTCGAGGAACTCGCGGTTGGCGAAATAGAGTTCGTCGCCGGCATGGACAAGCAGCGGCAGCGGCAAACCTGAAATCAGCTCGCGATCGACAGCGGGGCGGCGCTCATTTCCGGCAAAAAACGAAGGATCGGCTTCGGGCGTGTCGTCCGGTTCCTCGCCTGTCCCGGCCTGTTGCTCCGGGTCGTCTTCGCCTGCGGCGATTTCAGCCTCGCCCGCCATGCCGACAGGCAGCCCGGCTTCGTCGGCGGCCTCAACGACGGCTGCCGGTTCGGCTTCGCCCACATCGTCTTCGGCCACCGGCCTTGACGGTTGCGTTGCCTCCGTGTCGGTGTGGTCGTCCGGCTCGCTCCCCGGTTCCTTTTCAGTCTCCCCGTCAGGCTCCGAATGGTCTTGCCCCACGGCATCGGCGGCATCGGGTTCCGCCGCATTCAGCGAGATGTCTTCGGCTTCCGCCGCCGCAGAAACGTCCCTAGCCTCCGAGATAATTGCTGGTTCGGCTTCGTCGGCGACGTCTTCGGCCGCCGGCGTCGACGGTTGCGCCGCCTCCGCACTGGCGTGGTCGTCCGATTCGCTCGCCGGTTCCTGTTCAGCCTCAAAATCCGAATGGTCTTGCCCCGCCAAATTGGCGCCATCGGGTTCGGACGCCTTCAGCGAGATGTCTTCGGCTTCCGCCTCCGCCGCAATTTCCGCATCCTCGCCGGCGCCAGCAGCCGGGAGAGACGAAGAGCCATCGCCAGCCTCTCTCTCTTCGGCCGGCGCCTCGGGCTCGCTCTGCCCCGGCAACTCCGCCGCCGTCGCCGGCGTGTCTTCGGCGGGGACGGATGTCTCGCGGCGCAGCCGCTCGCGGATTTCCTCGAAAGCAGTCCGCTCGCCGGGGGAAAGCCGCCGCTCCGGAGCCACCTGTTCGGGCTGAGGCGGGCGATGCTCGGCGAGGCGGATGATCTTGTCGCTGATGCGCCGGTTCAGCCGCTCGGTGATCGAGATGACGGGAACCTCGTTGCGGAAAGGATCGGTGTCGTTTCCTTTCTGTCCGTCCTTCCCGGAATTTTCCGCAGCAGGCTCCGTTGCCGCCGACGTTTCCTGCACGCCCTCGACGCCGCCGAGGTGAAGGCCCCGTGCCTTCGGGTCCGGCGCGGCATCGTCCATGCGCACCACACCGAATCCGCGGAAGCCCTCGAAAACACGGTCGCGATTGTAGACCGGCAGCGCGGCGAGATCGACCGGTGCGGCAAGGTCCGTGCCGGCAATCGGCCAGGACACGGTGCGGCCCGACCATGTGTCGCGGCGATCGAGGAGGCTGGCGATCTCGCCATCGGGATCGAGACCGAGGCGGCCTGCCGCCTCGCTAAACGGCCGGCCGATGACGTCGGCGGCTTCGGAACCGACCGCAGCGGCGAATTCCGGCGAGATGGTGCTGAAGGCCCCCCGCGCATCGGTCCGCCAGACGAAGCGCACCGGGCCGCTGGCGAGGTTGGGTGTGGCCGCTCGCGGCGGCTGCGGGCGGGCGTTCTCCTCGCCCCGCTCCGGCTGGCCGGGGTCGCGTGTCGTGCCGAAATACCAGTCGTCGGTTTCGCCTCCCGCAAGATGCGAAGGAGCCGACGCACCTTTCTCCGTGGTATTGGTCGCCCGGTCGGACGAGGAACTTTCCTCGGCCTCGGCGATCCGCTCGGGCAGATCGGCGTCCGAGGGAGCCGGAATGCCGGAAGCCGAGCTTTCCGCGACCGCGGGTTGCGCCTCCGAGGCCGTTTCCTCCGGGACCGTCTCGCGAGAGCCATCCGTCACCGGCCCGGCTTCCTCGACGGGTTCGTCGACGCCGATCAGCAGAAAGCGCGCGGGCTCGTCGGTCAGACGCGCTATCCCGGCCGGGATGACCACCCGCCCGGCAGGGATCAGCCGCTTCACCAGCCGGTCGCTTTCCTGCGCCGTCTCGGCAACCAGACCGGCTAGCGTCGGGGCCGAAATCTCAAGCCGCGAAAATCCTTCCGAGGCGGCAAGCACAATCCCGCCGCCATCGAGGAACGCTGCGAAATAGCCTGCCTCCTCGAAGCCCGCGACGACCGAATTCGCTGACGCGCCGGATTGCGCCGGTGTGGCCGCCAGCAGCACCGCAGGCGTTCCGTCAGGCAGCGTCACCGCCCCGATATCGAACCGCACCGCCTGGCTGGTGGCGCCGCGCGCCAGCCGCACCATCACGCTGCGGTCGCGCTCCATGCGCGGGAAGCCCGGCACGGCGGCGATCTGCCGCTTGGCGACGAAACCGAGGTCGGGCGAAGCGCCCATCATCGTCTCGACGTCGCGGCGGCCGAACAGTGCAGCGCCCGCGCCATTGGCCCATATGACCTCGTCGAGATCGATGGAAAGCAGGATCAGCGCCTCTCCCGCGGCAAAGCGGGAACGGACTTTTTCCAGCACGGCAATGTCGATGAACGAATAACGGCCGGAAGCCATGGACGGACCTGAGAGTTGCAGTCGAACGGGCGCCTTTTTGAATTAATTCTTTATTAATAATGACAAGGCGCGGCCGCGTCCACAATGGCAGGCAGTTTGCCCGGCCGAATCTTGCGCCTTGGTTAACCGGATCATCATCATGACGCATCGCAACATCTTTGTTGCAATGCACAAAAAACCTGCCTATATAGGCGTCATGCAATTCAAGCTGCAGCCGCTGCCAAAGGCACGGCTGAACCCCCAGCCAGAGGAAAGCACCATCATGACCAAGACCGCCAAGCCCGCCGAATTCCCGACCTTCGACGCCGAGAAGGCCACCGACCAGTTCCGCGCTCTCGCCGAGAAGGGCGTCGAGCAGTCCAAGGAAGCCTACGCCAAGCTGAAGTCGGGCGCAGAGACCACCCAGAAGGCGCTCGAGTCGACCTTCGAAACCGCGAAGAACGCCGGCAGCGAATTCTCGCTGAAGTCGATCGCCACCGCCCGCGCCAACACCGAGGCCGGCTTCTCCCACCTCGAGGCGCTGGTCGCCGCCAAGTCGCTTTCGGAAGTGATCGAGCTTCAGACCGCCTTCGTCCGCAAGGCGTTCGAAACCGCCATCGAGCAGGCCAAGGACTTCCAGACCGCTTCGACCAAGGTCGCCGAGGAAGTCTCCAAGCCGCTCAAGGACGTCTTCGAGAAGGGCGTCAAGGAACTCAAGGTCGCCTGAGAGACCTTCAACCAGCTGGCTCTGCGGAACGGTATCCTCCTCCCACCGAACCGCAGGCCCGACAAGACCGGCACCTCCTCCCGCCGGTCTCCAAAAGGAAAAGGCCGGGATCTCCTCCCCCCGGCCTTTTTCCTTTTTCTGCCTCCCGCATCATTTTCTCCCCGCCACCGCATTCAGGTCGTTTCCGGCTCCACGCGCCATCGTCCCGGCCGCGCAACTCCGTTGATCCGTCACATCCGGCCCAATACGGGGATCACGGGTTGCGGAACACATATGGAACATGTATGAATTGTTCTGGTTTTGTTTATGGCTTGATTCGAAAATGGGGCTGGGATGCTTACGCGCAAGCAACACGAACTGCTTCTCTTCATCCATGAAAGGCTGAAGGAAAGTGGCATTCCCCCTTCCTTCGATGAAATGAAGGAAGCGCTCGATCTCGCCTCGAAATCCGGCATCCACCGCCTGATAACCGCGCTGGAGGAGCGTGGCTTCATCCGCCGACTCCCGAATCGCGCACGCGCGCTCGAAGTGCTGCGGCTGCCGGATTCGATCGCACCAGGCCTCAATGCCGCCAGAAAGTTCTCGCCGAGCGTCATTCAGGGAAGCCTCGGCCGCGCCCCAGAGACGCAGAAGAACCGCGCCGACACCATGGGTTCCGCAGTCGAGATCCCCGTCATGGGCAGGATCGCCGCCGGCGTGCCGATCGCAGCGATCCAGAATCAGACCCACTCGATCGGCGTCCCGCCCGAGATGCTTGCCGGCGGCGAGCACTATGCCCTTGAGGTCAAGGGCGATTCGATGATCGAGGCCGGCATTCTCGACGGCGATACGGTCATCATCCGCAACGGCCAGACCGCCAATCCGGGCGACATCATCGTCGCCCTCGTCGACGACGAGGAAGCGACGCTCAAGCGCTTCCGCCGCCGAGGCGACACCGTTGCGCTGGAGGCTGCCAATCCGGCCTACGAAACGCGCATCTTCGGACCGGATCGCATCAAGGTTCAGGGCAAGCTCGTCGGCCTCATCCGTCGCTATTGACACACCGCCGAAGGCAGGGGCCGCTGCTACCGGAATACGTTCCGCGCAAATGCGGGGCGGTTCTTTTTGACACTTGGCGCCGGCCTTCAAAGCATCGTGAATGTCGGGGCTACCGTGAGCGATGCAAATGGCGGCCCGCACCTTACGATGCCGTCACCCAATGCCGCCCCCCCGATGCAGGCCGATGGATTCAAGCCGGGATCGAGGCCCGGCGTCAGCCTGCCTCGGTGATGTTGCTTTCGATAAGCGTCGACCCGTCGAACAGGCAGCGGATTCGGTACTTCTGTTCCAGATTGAACGCATTTCGGGCCATGAAGCTGGAGTCCAGTGCGACGTGGCCATCTTCCCGCTTGGAGTAGGCGACATCCAGAAAACGTGAAAAATCCACCGTCGAAGGATGCGTCGCTGCGGCTTTCGCCGCAGCTTCACACGCAAGGATTGCATCCCCTTGCGCGATAGGCCGGGCGGCCGGGAATGCCCTGTCGGTATCGGAAGGACGAAACCAGACATTGAACGGCATTCCCGACGGCGGATTGCACGTGACGAAGAACACCGGATCGTTCGGCTTACTCCTGGAAGGAGAGAGGGCAATGGTTGCGGTGTCCAGTGCGGAGCATCCCGCATGCTCCTGCGCGATCTTGTTCGCAACGGCTACGATCTGTTGCTTGTATTTCGAGCTGTCCTTGTCCCAGAAAAAGTCTTCCGCGACATAGACGCGCGTCCCGCTGGCGGTTCGTTCTATGTCGCGCAGGAAGCCGTTCGGAACCCATCCCCGCACGAAGGCCAGCCATTCCGGCGTGACGATCTCGACCTCGCTCCAGTCTTCTTCGGCGCAAACCTGCCTCACCGTCGTCGAAGGATCGATCCGGTGGTAGATTGTCTTTCCGATGATCGAAGAGGCCTTCTGGTTCTTGATCCGGTCGCCATTTTTCGCGGGTGACGTCCGCAACTCGTATTCGCCGGTGACCGCGAGGATCGCGCCCGAAGCGGGCGCTCCGGTCGTGCAGGCCCGGCCGGCGCCGCGCCGCGGTTCAGGCGCCGGCGGGGAGCCAGACGCACTGGCGGTCTCGGAAGCGCCATTGTCGACCATAGCGCGATTGTTCGACGCCCCGAGAGGCAGTTTCCCCACCACCCAGACGGCAAGCGCGACAAAGAAAATGGCATAGAGCAGCTTTTTCACGGCCCCCTCCCCAGCTTCGCCTCGATCTGCTTAACAGTTTTTCCCGGTCAGGTCCGTTGCCAAATGGTTCTGACAGGTTCCCCTCAGTCCACGAACTTGCGCAAATTCCAGGAGAGCAGTCGAGGAAAAGCGTGCGCACTGCGCTTCGCCTTTCCTCTTCCCACGGAAACTGCGCATCGCCGCGCGACAGGCGGAGATCGTCCCCCGTGCAAACCTTTCCTTTCGGCCAGAGGCGGCAGCACTTGCAGCACCCGAGCCGCAATGACGACCGACCAGCCCGTTGAGCCGACATTACCTCTCAGCCGGACTTACGCGCCCCCTCCGAAAACGTGGTAGGTCTCGATGATGGCGGAGAACCGTAGGAGTCGGCTCAATCCCGAAGGACGAATTGCCTGATGCGGCGGAAGACCAAATTGCTCAGACCTCCGGCCGAGAAGAATGGGGGTCAAGCGGTATCAGAGAACCACGGAGGTCAAGATCGACATCAAGATGTGTGGGACTTTATGGTAGCGGAGGACGGATTCGAACCGCCGACACAAGGATTATGATTCCTCTGCTCTAACCGACTGAGCTACTCCGCCCCGGTGGCATTGCCTGCACCGGCTTCGTTGGCGCCGGCCCGGGCGCTTGCCGAGGTCGCGCGGATATAAGGTGGCTCAGGTCTGGCTGTCAAGCGCGCGGCGCGGTTGCAACCGGCTCTTTCCAGATCGACGTTTTTCGCCCGCTGTGGGGTTGAGTTCGCCTCGACGCGCGATTATGTCTCACGCGCTAGGTCTTTCGGTCAAATCATTCATGAAACCGCGTATCGCCGTCCTTGGATGCGGCTATTGGGGCTCGAACCATATCCGCACCCTTAAATCCCTGGGCGCGCTTCATGCCGTTTCGGACGCCAATGGCGCGCGCGCCGAAGGTTTCGCCAGCGAGCAGGAATGCCTGGCGATCGACCCCGACGATCTTTTCAGCCGCGACGACATCGATGCCATCGTCATGGCGCTGCCGCCGCAGTTCCACGCCGCCGCCGCCATCCGCGCCGTCGAATCGGGCAAGGATGTCCTCGTCGAGAAGCCGATCGCGCTCAACGTCGCCGATGCCGAGCGCGCTGTCGCCGCAGCCGAGGCCAACGGGCGGGTATTCATGGTCGGCCATGTGCTGCGCTTCCATCCCGCCTTCGAGAAACTGAAGCAGCTGATCGACGACGGCGAGCTCGGCACGGTCAAATACATCCACTCCCACCGCCTCGGCCTCGGCAAGTTCCACACCGAAAACGATGCGCTGTGGGATCTCGCTCCGCATGACCTGTCGATGATCCTGGCGATCACCAAAGTCGAGCCGACCGAGATTCGTGGCGAGGGCGCCGCCCTGCTCGACCATCTGAGCGATTTCGCGCATCTGCACATGCGGTTTCCCGGCGGCCTGCGCAGTCATCTGTTCGCCTCGCGGCTCAACCCCTATCGCGAGCGGCGCCTGACCGTGGTCGGCACCCGCGCCATGGCGGTTTTCGACGATGTCGAGCCGTGGGAGCGAAAGCTGGCCGTCTACCGCCATGCCGTGTGGCAAGACAGCGGTCACTGGGCCTTCACCACCAATGAGCCGACTTATGTGCCGGTGGCCGCCGGCATGCCGCTGACGCGCGAACTCGAGCATTTCATCGAATGCATCGGCACCCGTGCCCGCCCCCGCACCGATGGCGAGGAAGCCATCCGCGTCCTGCGCATCCTGACGGCTGGAACCGTGATCCACGACTGACCGGCCGCGAGCGGATTTTCAAGCTATCGAGAGCAACGGACCAGGCGCTTCCGCCGTGGGGAAGCCTCAGGCGCTGCGTTGCACGCCCGCCGGTGCGGCCAGCCGCGACAGCATCGCCTCGGCTTCGGCGCTGCGCTCGGAACGGCCGATAAAGCCGCCGCCCAGCACCCTCGCCTCTCCGCCCTCGTCCGAATAGAGAACGCAAGCCTGGCCCGGGGCGACGCCGGTCTCGCCATCGGCAAGATCGACCCAGGTCCGGCCCATCTCGTGATGCAAGGTTGCCGCGCGCGGCGGCCGCGACGAGCGCACCCGCGCGAACACGTCGAGCCCGTTGCGCGGCAGATCTTCAAGCAGCCCGTCACCGAGCCAGTTCATGTCGCGCAGGAAGACCTTGTGCGTTTCGAGCGCCTCGCGCGGACCGACGACGACGCGCGCCCGCTCGGCATCGAGATGGACGACATAAAGCGGCTCGCCGGAAGCGATGCCGATGCCGCGCCGCTGCCCGATGGTATAGCGCACGATGCCCTCGTGACGGCCGAGCACGCGGCCGTCGATATGGACGATCTCGCCGGGCGAGGCCGCGGTCGGCTTCAGCCTGGCGATGATGTCGGAATATTTGCCCTGCGGCACGAAGCAGATGTCCTGGCTGTCCTGCTTGGTGGCGACGGCCAGCCCCATCGCCTCGGCTGCCTCGCGCACCTGCGGCTTCGACAGATGGCCGAGCGGAAAGCGCAGGAAGTCGATCTGCTCCTGCGTGGTGGCGAACAGGAAATAGCTCTGGTCGCGGTCGGCATCGACGGGCCGATAGAGCGCCCTGTGCGCGCCGTTGGCCGCCGAGCGGATATAGTGGCCGGTGGCGAGCGCATCGGCGCCCAGTTCGCGCGCGGTCTCGAGAAGATCGGCGAACTTGACGGTCTGGTTGCAGGCGACGCAGGGGATCGGCGTCTCGCCGGCGACGTAGCTCTCCGCGAACGGATCGATCACCGCCTTGCGGAAGCGTTCCTCGTAGTCGAGCACGTAATGGGGAATGCCGAGCGCCTCGGCAACGCGGCGGGCGTCGTCGATGTCCTGGCCGGCGCAGCAGGAACCGGCCCGGTGAACGCTGGCGCCATGGTCGTAGAGCTGCAGCGTGACGCCGACAACATCATAGCCTTCGCGTTTCAACAGCCCGGCGACGACGGAGGAATCGACACCGCCGGACATGGCGACGACGACGCGCGCGTCCTGCGGCAATCCGGGAAGATCGAGGCTGTTCATGGCGGCAGATTCCGCTGGCATTTCTGTTGCTCCGGAAGCCGGGCCGCAGTCTTGCGCCGTCCGGCACATTCGCGGCTGCCCTTCCGCTTTCCTGCGGGCCGGACAAAATCCGACAACCGAAGTCCACTTTTCGGTCGGACGCTGTAATGCCCGCACCCGCAATATAGGTCAAGCGCGTGGCGCGCACCACTGCCCATCGGTGGTAGGTCGCGGTTGACGGCAGGATCGTTCGAATTCGAATAAAATCGGAACCCAATCCCTAACGCCGGATTCAGATTCCTTACCTATGAATTAGGACACGCTTAGGCAAATTTTAAAGACGGCGCGCTAGCATCCCCATCGATTGGTACTTTGAGTAAGTGTAGAGAGTACGATGACCGATCTGGTTAGAATGCGGGTAAAATATGTCATCGGGCCTGACGGCAGCCCGCTAACCATCGCCGATCTGCCGCCGACCAACACCAGGCGCTGGGTCATCAGGCGCAAGGCGGAAGTGGTGGCTGCCGTGCGCGGCGGCCTGTTGAGCCTCGAGGAAGCGTGCCAGCGCTACAAGCTGACGGTGGAGGAATTCCTCTCCTGGCAGGCTTCGATCGACGAATACGGACTGGCGGGCCTGCGCACCACGCGCATCCAGCAATACCGCCACTAGGCAACACATTCGGATTCAGGCAACGCCGCATGCCCTTCCTGCCGGAAGGACATGCGGATTTTGCCGTTTGCAATCCGAGCCCGAAACCGCCACATCTCGGGCGACATCTTTTGCAGGGCGCGACGGGCCGGCGACACGGCACGGACGCCAAAGGAGACCGCGCATGGGCGAATTGAGAGCTGGGATCGTTCCCGTCACGCCGTTCCAGCAGAACTGCACCATCCTGTTCGACGACGCCACCAAACAGGGCGTCGTGGTCGATCCCGGCGGCGATGTCGGCAACATACTGGCGGCAATCCGCGACAACGGTCTCGACATCGAGGCGATCTGGATCACCCATGGCCATATCGACCATGCCGGCGGCGCCGAGGAGCTGAAGGAAGCGCTGGGCGTCGAGATCATCGGCCCGCACGAGGACGATGCCCCCCTGATGGCGCGCATCGAGGCGCAGGGGCAGGCTTATGGCATCACCGGCGTGCGCAATTGCACGCCGGACCGCTACCTGAACGAAGGCGACACGGTCTCGTTCGCCGGCCATGACTTCGAGGTGCTTCACTGCCCCGGCCACGCGCCGGGCCACGTCGTCTACTACAATCGCGCCGCGAAATTCGCCCATGTCGGCGACGTGCTGTTCAACGGCTCGGTCGGCCGCACCGACCTGCCCGGAGGCAACCACGAGGCGCTGATCCGCTCGATCAAGGAAAAACTGCTGCCGCTCGGCGACGACATCGGCTTCATCTGCGGCCACGGTCCGGGCAGCCGTTTCGGCGACGAGCGTCGCTCCAATCCCTTCCTGACCTGACCTGACCGATCCAATCCGCTGGAAGGCAGGCCGCGCAGCTGCCTTCAGGACGTGCGGACGGCAACGAAACGGGCGGCCGCGCGCAAGGTGTCGGCCCGCGCGCCGAAAGGCGAAAGCAGGTCGCTTGCCTGTTCGACGAGGCCACCCAGCTGTCGCCGCGCCCAGTCAATGCCATGTAGCGAAACCAGCGTGCCCTTGCCGGCGCCTTCGTCCTTGCCAGCAGCCTTGCCGAGCGCCGCCGAATCGGAAGTTGCATCGAGAAGGTCGTCGGCCAGTTGGAAAGCCAGCCCGATGGCCGAGCCGAACTCGGCCAGCGCCTCGCGCTCTGCCGGCGCCGCATTGCCGATTTCCGCTCCCGCCTCGCAGGCGAAGCGGATCAGCGCGCCGGTCTTCATCGCCTGCAGGCGGATGATGCCCGCTTCGTCCGGCCTGTGGCGCTCGGCGGCAAGATCGAGCGCCTGGCCGCCGGCCATGCCGCCCATGCCGGCGGCGCGCGCCAGCTTCGTCACCAGCCGGGCGCGGATTTCGGCCGGCAGCGCAGTCGCCTCGTCGGCGACGATGTCGAAAGCAAAGGTCAGCAGGCTGTCACCGGCAAGAATTGCACTGGCCTCGTCGAATGCGCGGTGGACGGTCGGACGCCCGCGACGCAGATCGTCGTCGTCCATCGCCGGCAGGTCGTCATGGATCAGCGAGTAGCAATGCACGCATTCCAGCGCCGCGGCAACACGCAGCGACGCCTCGTCGGCAGCCTCGAAAAGCGCAGCGCTCTCGATGACCAGGAACGGCCGCAGCCGCTTGCCGCCGCCGAGAACGCCGTGGCGGATCGCCCGCATCAACCCGTCGGGGCGCACGATCTCGCCGGCAAGCGGCACTTCGCCGAGCAGACTGTCGAGGACCGCCTCGACTTCACCTGCGCGGCGCGCCAGCCGGGCCTCGAACAATGTTTCGTCCATGATTACACCCGTCGCATCGATGCCGGTCATGGCGATGCGATGGCCGCAAAACCGGCTGGCGTCAACCCGCGCCCACATCGGCTCCTCGCTCCGCCGCCATTGCACCGGGACTGCATGCTCTGTATTCCAAAACGGTGATGAATGGAGCGCCGGGGTGGATAGCCCGACCGTCGAGATCGAGCCGCCCGTGAGGCGACGCCGGAAGGGCAGCAAACGACGCGGCCGGACCTGGCTGCGCCGCATCGTGCTCGGCGCTGCCGGCCTGCTTGCACTGCCGCTGCTGCTGTCGCTGATCTATCTCGCGCCGGTCATCCGGCCGGTTTCGACGCTGATGATCAAGGATGTCGTCACGCTCAACGGCTACGAACGCCGCTGGACGCCGATCGGGGAGATCGGCCCCCGTCTCGTCAATTCCGTGCTGATGTCGGAAGATGGGCAGTTCTGCTCCCATCATGGCATCGACCTTGGCGAATTCCGCACCGTGTTTCAGGATTTCCTCGCCGGGGAAGCCGCGCGCGGCGGCTCGACCGTCACCATGCAGACGGTGAAGAACCTCTATCTCTGGCACGGGCGGTCCTATTTCCGGAAGGCGCTGGAACTGCCCTATGCCGTCTATCTCGATCTCGTCATGCCCAAGTGGCGGATCATGGAGATTTATCTGAACATCGCCGAATGGGGGCCGGGCATCTACGGCGCGGAGGCGGCCGCACGGCACCATTTCGGCAAGTCGACCCGCGAGCTTTCAGCGCGGCAGGCAGCACTTCTCGCGGTCGCGCTGCCCAGCCCGCTGACCCGCACGCCGGGCAAGCCGTCGACGGCGCTCAACCGGCTGGCCGCGACCATAGAGCGCCGCGCCGGCCATGCCGGCGGCTACAATGCGTGCCTGAAATAGCGGCCGCCCCATCGCGGCGGGATGAAGCGAGAAATATTTACGCGCCGACGCTGGCCAAATGCGCAGCTTGAGTGTATAGGCAGCCAACTTTCCCGGTTTTCGGCCGTCGCCCAAGCCTTTCCATAGAGAGGCGGCAACGGTCGTTCGAGCGAACATCGGAGCAGGACAATGGCAGTACCGAAACGAAAGACCTCGCCGTCGAAGCGCGGCATGCGCCGCTCGGCCGACGCGCTGAAGGCCCCGACCTATGTCGAGGACAAGAACTCCGGCGAGCTTCGCCGCCCGCACCATATCGACCTGAAGACCGGCATGTATCGCGGCCGTCAGGTTCTGGAACCCAAGGAAAGCTGATTCTTTCCCGCCCGGAAGACCGATAGGAAGGACCGGCCTCGCGCCGGTCCTTTCGTTTGTGGCGCTGCGATCAGTGATTCCACCCCTGTTCAAAATGCTCTGGAGCAACGGGCATTCTGACGAATGCAGTTCCCTCGCTCTCGATTTGTTTCTCGATCCGCATTTATGCGACGTCAGACGATTCCGTCTGACTGCAAAATGCTCTAGACAGGCAGCCTTGCCCCCCGGAGACAAAGCGATGCTCGCCCATATCCCGCTGATGATCGTGCCGTTCATCCTCTACAATCTCGGTCTCGCCGGCGCGTTCGGCGAAATCGCCGATCCGTGGCAGGCGCGGATATTCTCGCTGCCGATGCTGTCGGGCGGCGTCTGGACGATGAGCCTTGCCGACCTGTTCGTGCTGTTCGCGCTGGTCATCCTGTTCATCGAGATCCTGAAGGCGACGCGCACCTCCAACGCCTCGGTGATCGACCATATGCTGTCGACGCTCGTCTTCGTGGTGTTCCTGGTCGAGTTCCTGCTGGTCGAGCGCGCCGCCAGTTCGCTGTTCTTCATCCTGATGGCGATCGCGCTGGTCGATGTGCTGGCCGGCTTCGTGATTTCGCTGCGCGCGGCCTCGCGCGACGTCAGCTTCCGCTGATGCCGCCTTCTGCGCGACGCTAAATAGCATTCCCCTCGCCGGGGGATGCTCAATAGGCGTATTCGCCGAATACCGGCTCGACCGAACCGCCCCAGCGCGTGCCGAAAGCGTTGAGCATTTCCTCGGCGCTGGTTGTGCCGCGCGCCACGACCTCGTCGAGCGGCGCGAGGAAGCCGGTCTCGTCCCTGTCCTCGCCGTTGGTTCGCGCCCGCGCGGCAAGCCCGCCGCGCGCGATCGCCAGCGCCTCGCGGGCGATTTCGCGCAGGGTCGTGTTGCGGAACGGCGTGGCGAGCGCAGCAGACGGCACCGCATCGCGCATCGCGATCACCTCGGCATGGCTCCAGTCCCGCGTCAGCGTCTCGGCGGCGTCGAGCGCCGCCTCGTCGTAGAGCAGGCCGACCCAGAATGCCGGCAGCGCGCAGATGCGCCGCCACGGTCCGCCATCGGCCCCGCGCATTTCCAGGAAGCGCTTCAGCCGGACATCGGGGAACAGCGTCGACAGATGGTTGGCCCAGTCGCCCATGGTCGGCATGCCGTCACTGACCTCGTTCCGCAGCGCGCCGTTCATGAACTGGCGGAAGGTGACGTGGGTCGCGTCGAAATAGCGCTCGTCGCGTATGATGAAATACATCGGAACGTCGAGCGCCCATTCGACATAGTCGGCAAAGCCGAATTCGGGCGACAAGCAGAACTCGGGCGTGCCCGAGCGCTGGTTGTCGGTGTCGCGCCAGATGTTGCCGCGCCAGCTCTTGAGACCGTTGGGCTTTCCGTCTGTGAAGGGCGAGTTGGCGAACAGCGCCGTCGCCAGCGGCTGCAGCTTGAGCGACACCTGCATCTTGCGCCGCATGTCGGCTTCCGAGGCGAAGTCGAGATTAACCTGGATGGTGCAGGTGCGGTACATCATGTCCAGCCCCTGACTGCCGACCTTGGGCATGTAGGCGGTCATGATGTCGTAGCGCGACTTCGGCATGCGCGGCGTTTCGGCAAGCGTCCATTTCGGGCTGCCGCCGAGGCCGAGGAAGCGGATGCCCAGCGGCTCGGCCACCTCGCGCAATTGCGCCAGATGGGCGTTGCCCTCGCGGCAGGTCTGGTGCAGCGTCTCGACCGGCGCGCCGGATAGTTCGAACTGGCCGCCGGGCTCGAGGCTGATCGCTCCCTGCCCGGTCGGCTCGACAAGGCCGATGACATTGCCGGCGTCGACGATCGGCTCCCAGCCGAGAAGGCCCTGCATGCCCTCGAGCAACGCCCTGATTCCGCGCTTGCCCTTATAGGGCACCGGCAGATTGCCGTCGACATAGAACGGGAACTTCTCGTGCTCGGTGCCGATGCGCCACTGATCCTTAGGCTTTGAGCCGGCGGCAAGGTAGGAGACAAGCTCGTCCACCCCTTCGATCGGGCGGAAATCCGTGGTGTCGCGCGCCATCCTGCTGTCCTTCGCCTGCCTGTGCGCCGCTGCCCCCAGCGACCGCGCGCGAGTGTTGAGCGGAACTCGCGGCCGCGATCAAGCGAAAAATCCTGACAGCTCCATCAGCTGCCTTTATCGCGCCAGTCGCCCAGCGTCGCCTGCACCAGCGCCAGCGCTGCGACCGCAGCGGTATCGGCACGAAGGATGCGCGGCCCAAGCGGAATGGCCGTGACGAATTGCCGGGCGCGCAGAAGACGCCGCTCGTCGTCGGAAAAGCCGCCTTCCGGACCGACGAGGACGCCGATTTTCGGTTCCGAAATCGCCTGAAGCGCTGCAAGCGGG
The DNA here is from genome assembly GCA_047637695.1 of Aquamicrobium sp. GTDB lineage: Bacteria > Pseudomonadota > Alphaproteobacteria > Rhizobiales > Rhizobiaceae > Aerobium. The sequence continues at coordinate 14,987 of JBLJBS010000179.1, forward strand.
TTGTCGGTTTCGGCGCTCTCGTCACAAAAGACCAGCCGTCTGTCGCGCTCCCAGCCGTCGAGCAGCGGCTCCAGCTTCACCGGCGGAAGAAGCTTCGGCAGCGAAAGCACGCCGCATTGCTCGGCCGCCTCGATCACATTGGCCTCGATCTTTTCCAGCGGCGGCTTCGCCACCTGCGTATGCCGGGTAATGACGGGCTGAAGAACGCCCGCGCCCATCTCGACCGCCTTCTGCACCATATAGTCCAGCCGCCCGACCTTGAGCGGCGCGAAGGCATAGACGAGATCGGGCGCCGGCGTCTGCGGCCGCTCCTGAGCGATGGCGAGAAGCCGCACGCCCTTCTTCGATACGGCGGCAAGCTGCACCCGCCATTCGCCGTCGCGGCCGTTGAAGACGAGCAGCTCCGCTCCCTCACCCATGCGAAGCACATGGGCGAGATAATGGCTTTGCGCCCTGTCCGCGTCGAAGGCGGCGCCGGCATGAAGGTCGTGCGGCACGAAGAGCCGCTGCATCTTGTAGTTCGCGCGCATCAGGACGTGATGCGGCGCGTCGGCGGCCGGGTCAAGCCCGGCTCGCCGCGCGGCTCTCTCAATTGGCCTTGACGAGCACGACCCGCCGGTTCTTTGCCCGCCCCTCGTCGGTGGCGTTGGTGGCCACGGGCGCGATCATGCCCGCTCCCGCCGTTGCCAGCCGGTTTGCATCGACGCCGTGCTGCGCGACGAGTGCGTTCTTGACCGAGGCGGCGCGGCGCGACGACAGGTCGAGATTGTAGTCGAAAGCGCCCTGGCTGTCGGTGTGGCCGACGACGAGAACGGCAAGCGCCGGGTTGCCCGCCATCAGCGCGGCGATTTCCTTCAGCGTCGGCTCCGACTCGGGCTTGAGATCCGCCTTATCCGTGTCGAAGAAGATGCCGTAGAGAGCGATTGAACCGTCGATGTCGATGGCGCTTGCCATTTCGCCGGCCTCGACCACGACCATCTTCTTGTCGCGCCCCTTGGGCTCCAGCACATGGACGATGGCAATCGTGCGCCCATTGAGTTCCTTGCAGTAGAGATCGTCGCTCATCGAATAGGTCTGGACGGTGACCCAGCCGGTCAGCCCGTCCTGCGGAACCCTGGCGGCAAAAAAGCGCTGGTCGCTAATGCCGGAGGTGACGGCGCATGCGCCGTTGGAGAAGGCTTCGTCCCTGATGTCGGAATCGTAGAAGAAATACTGTGTCAGGCTCATCTCGCCGCCGCCGCCATAGGCCGCCTTGAGGTCGTCGCCGCCGCATTCCTCCCGCCGGCATTCGAAGACGGTTTCGCCGCCCGCCTCACCGATCACATCCTGATAATTGCGCAGCACCTCGAGCGGCGAGCGGTTTTCCGGCAACACATAGACGAGCCGCGTCAACGCGCCCTCGACCTCGACCGCGCGCTCCGGCCTGTAGAGCCGGTTGTTCATCCGGTCGCGGTCGTCGTCATTGGCGGTGCGAACGAGCGGCGACAACGGCACCCGGAAATCGGTGTAGGCGGAATTCTCGTAGGAGACGATGAAGGAGCCTTCGTAGCGCTTGGCGAGCGCATTGTCGGCAGCTCCGGGAATGTCTTCCGTGGGAATGGTGGCATCGGCCAGCACCGGCTGCGAGAAGGCGACGAGAATTATCGCGGCCGCTGCAAGCGCCGCGCGAAAAACGGATATGCGCATGGAGAAACTCCGAAGGAGAGCGAACGCGCTTTTCTAGCAGCAACCTACATCGCCGTCGATCATCATTGACGCTAGGTAAGCGTCAGATGCCAGAGCGGAGAAAAGCCTGCCGCAAGCGCGTTCTTCGTTGCAGTCGGCGTGACCAGAAGTGCTGTCTCCGGCAAAGGTTCCGGCTTGCCATAGCCGGAAAAGCTCCACCCCCAGGTCCTGCCCGCCCGCAGCGCCAGCAGGCGCTCTCCCGCCCGAACCACCACGCCATCGGGGAGCGCGCGAATGGCGCGATGATCGAGCACCGGCAGCGCCGCCCCGGCCGCACACCTTTGCCGATGCAGCACGGCATCGATATCGGGAGCGGAAAGAGGACCAAGCCCGTTGCCGGCGGCGAAGCAATGGCGGAACGCCTCGGCCGCCCGGCGCCGGCAATAGAAACAGGGCCGATGCCCGGCGGCGAGCGCGGTGACATCGTCGAGGAAGAACAATTCCGTCCAGCCCGCTCTCCCTGACGGGGAGTTGCGGCCCATCGGCTCCCGCCTCAAGCCGCGCGGATGATCGATCGCGCAACAGATCCAGGCCCGCGTCGTCCAGCGGCGGCGCAACAGCGTCTTCGTCTCGGGGTCGTGGATCACGCCGCGATTGCCCGTCAGCAGGCCGCGCGCGGCCACAGCGCTGATGCGGCCGAGCGGATCGACGCGGTTCTGCAATGGCACCGTCAACTCCTTTCCGGCATCCCCTTTCCGGTTTCGCTGCCTCCATGCTATCGCTCGGGGATCGCGGCCGCACCACCCGAAATCAGCCCCAAGCCGGAAGTCTTCATGCGCGTTCTCGTCGTCCAGAATTTCGCCAATACCGGTCTGGGCCAGGTCGGCACCGCCCTTGCCGAGGCCGATGCCTCGGTTGAGCTGCTGCGCGCCGATCTCGGCAACGCCTTGCCGGACGGACCGCAAGGCTATGACGGGCTGGTCGTGCTCGGCGGCGGGCAGAACGCATTGGCCGACGAGGAAAGCCCGTGGCTACCGGGTCTGTGCGGGCTGATGCGCGATTTCGCCGATTCCGGCCGCTCGGTGCTCGGCATCTGCCTCGGCAGCCAGTTGCTGGCCCGTGCCTATGATGGCCAGAACATCATCGGCGGCGCGAGCGAATTCGGCTGGCACGAGGTGGAACTCACGCCGGAGGGCATCGAGGACCCGGTCCTCGCCGACTTGCCGGCATCCTTCCGCAGCTTCCAGTGGCATGACGACACCTTCATCCTGCCGCGCGGCGCAAGCCGCCTTGCCGGCAGCCTCGCCGTCCACAACCAGGCGTTCCGGATCGGACGCGCGGCCTATGGCTTCCAGTTTCATTTCGAGGCCGACCGGCCGATGGTCGAACATTGGAGCGGCGTCTTCGCCGACTGGCTGGCGGAAAAGCAGCCGGACTGGAACCTGCGCCGGCCGCATGACGCCGCCCGTTTCGCAGACGAGGCCGACGCGGCCGGCCTCATCATCGCCCGCAACTGGGTGCGCACCATCGCTACCCCGTCGGCGGAATGCTGATCGAGACCTTCGATACCGTCATCCTCGGCGCAGGCGCGGCAGGGATGATGTGCGCGGCCCATGCCGGCGCGCAGGGCGGGCGGGTGCTGGTCGTCGATCACGCGAAAGCGCCGGGCGAAAAGATCCGCATCTCCGGCGGCGGCCGCTGCAACTTCACCAATCTCGGCACCGGCCCCGGCAATTTCCTGTCGCACAACCCGCATTTCGCCAAATCGGCGCTCGGCCGCTACACCCAGCACGACTTCGTCGCGCTGGTGAGGAAGCACGGCATCGCCTTTCACGAAAAGACGCTCGGGCAGCTGTTCTGCGACCATTCGGCCGGCGACATCATCGCCATGCTCCTCGACGAGATGGCAAAAGCCGGCTGCGAGTTGCGGTTGCGGACGACGCTTGAAAAAGTGGAAAGGACCGAAAGCGGCTTTCTGCTCGAATTCGCCGGCGAGATACCGGCAAGGGTGGCCTGCCGCCACTTTGTCGTCGCCTGCGGCGGCAAGTCGATCCCGAAGATGGGCGCGACCGGGCTGGGCTACCAGATCGCGGAACGGTTCGGCCTCGCCGTCACCGAAACCCGGCCGGCACTGGTGCCGCTGACCTTCGGCGAGGACGTGCTGGCCGGCTTTCGCGAGATCGCCGGCGTCGCCGCCACCGCGCGCGTCTCCTGCGGCAAGGCCGCATTCGAGGAGGCGCTGCTGTTCACCCATCGCGGCCTTTCCGGCCCGGCCATCCTCCAGATATCCTCCTACTGGCGCGAGAAGCTGCCGATCCGCGTCGCCTTCCTGCCCGGTGAGGATTTGGCTGCGGCCCTGATCGCGTCCAAGCGCGACAATGCCCGCCGCAGCATCGTCAACGCACTGTCGGAACTGTTGCCGAAGCGGCTGGCGCTCTATCTCGCTCAGGGCCGCTGGACGGAGCCGACCGGCGAGGCGGGCGACCGCAGGCTCGCGGTGATCGCCGGCGAAATTCAGGGATGGGAACTTCATCCCACCGGGTCGGAAGGCTACCGCACCGCCGAGGTGACGCTGGGCGGCGTCGACACCGGCGGCCTGAACTCGCGCAGCATGGAAGCGAAGGCGGTGGACGGCCTCTATTTCATCGGCGAGGTGGTTGACGTCACCGGCTGGCTGGGCGGCTACAATTTCCAGTGGGCGTGGTCGTCCGGCTGGGCAGCGGGAACCGCGATCGCCGAGCGCCCGCGCTGAAATCGCCGGGGCCGCGAACGCCTTAACCAGGACGTTTCGATCTTCTTGACTCGCGCCGGGGCAGTGACTATCTCACGCTCCATGTTAGCACTCAACAATGGCGAGTGCTAACCGCGTCCGGCATCGCCGGATGGAGAGAACCTCTCAAACCAGTTTTTTTAAGGACACCCAAGACATGGCAAAGTCGAAGTTCCGCCCGCTTCATGACCGCGTGGTCGTCCGCCGGGTCGAATCGGAAGAGAAGACCGCAGGCGGGATCATCATCCCCGACACCGCCAAGGAGAAGCCGCAGGAAGGCGAGATCGTCGCCGTCGGCTCCGGCGCGCGCGACGAGAACGGCAAGCTGGTCCCGCTGGACGTCAAGGCCGGCGACCGCGTCCTGTTCGGAAAGTGGTCGGGCACCGAGGTCAAGGTCAACGGCGAAGACCTTCTGATCATGAAGGAATCCGACATTCTGGGCATCATCGGCTGAGCAGCCGGTTCTCAACCCCATTCAACGGTATCAGGCCGGACCGCACGCGGAACGGCATCGACAACAGGAGCTGAACATGGCTGCCAAGGACGTAAGATTTTCCCGTGATGCCCGCGAGCGCATGCTGCGCGGCGTCAACATCCTCGCCGACGCGGTGAAGGTGACGCTCGGCCCCAAGGGCCGCAACGTCGTCATCGACAAGTCGTTCGGCGCTCCGCGCATCACCAAGGACGGCGTCACCGTCGCCAAGGAGATCGAGCTGGAGGACAAGTTCGAGAACATGGGCGCGCAGCTCGTCCGTGAAGTCGCCTCCAAGACCAACGACATCGCCGGCGACGGCACCACGACCGCGACCGTTCTCGCCCAGGCGATCGTCCAGGAAGGCCACAAGGCCGTTGCCGCCGGCATGAACCCGATGGACCTGAAGCGCGGCATCGACCTCGCCGTCGCCGAGGTCGTCGCGGCGCTGGCCAAGGCCACCAAGAAGATCAAGACCTCCGAGGAAGTCGCCCAGGTCGGCACCATCTCGGCCAATGGCGAGAAGGAAATCGGCGAGATGATCGCCGAGGCGATGCAGAAGGTCGGCAACGAGGGCGTCATCACCGTCGAGGAAGCCAAGACCGCCGAGACCGAGCTCGAGGTCGTCGAGGGCATGCAGTTCGACCGCGGCTACCTGTCGCCCTACTTCATCACCAACCCGGACAAGATGGTGGCCGACCTCGAGGACGCCTACATCCTGCTCCACGAGAAGAAGCTGTCGAACCTTCAGGCCATGCTGCCGGTCCTCGAGGCCGTCGTGCAGACCTCGAAGCCGCTGCTCATCATCTCCGAGGACGTCGAGGGCGAGGCGCTGGCCACGCTGGTCGTCAACAAGCTGCGCGGCGGCCTGAAGATCGCCGCCGTCAAGGCGCCGGGCTTCGGCGACCGCCGCAAGGCCATGCTGGAGGACATCGCCATCCTCACCGGCGGCCAGGTCATCTCCGAGGACCTCGGCATCAAGCTTGAGAATGTCGGCCTGAACATGCTCGGCCGCGCCAAGAAGGTGTCGATCTCCAAGGAGAACACCACCATCGTCGACGGCGCCGGCAAGAAGGCCGAGATCCAGGGCCGCGTCGCCCAGATCAAGCAGCAGATCGAGGAGACCACCTCCGACTACGACCGCGAGAAGCTCCAGGAGCGCCTGGCCAAGCTCGCCGGCGGCGTCGCGGTGATCCGCGTCGGCGGCTCGACCGAAGTCGAGGTCAAGGAGCGCAAGGACCGCGTCGACGACGCGCTGAACGCCACCCGCGCCGCGGTCGAGGAAGGCATCGTCCCGGGCGGCGGCACCGCGCTGCTGCGCGCTTCGGCCGCCGTCAAGGCCAAGGGCGAGAACGCCGACCAGGACGCCGGCATCAACATCGTGCGCCGCGCGCTGCAGGCTCCGGCCCGCCAGATCGCGACCAACGCCGGTGCGGAAGCCTCGATCGTCGTCGGCAAGATCCTCGACAACAAGTCGTCGACCTTCGGCTACAATGCCCAGACCGGCGAGTATGGCGATCTGATCGGCCTCGGCATCGTCGACCCGACCAAGGTCGTGCGCACCGCGCTGCAGGATGCTGCTTCGGTTGCCGGCCTGCTCGTCACCACCGAGGCGATGATCGCCGAGGCGCCGAAGAAGGACGCCCCGATGCCGGCAATGCCCGGCGGCGGCATGGGCGGCATGGGCGGCATGGACTTCTAAGAAGTCCATAAAGCCGCCCATGAGGCAAAGACTCCCAAACCCGCCAAGGCGGGTTTGGATGGCGGCATGGACTTCTAAGAAGTCCATAAAGCCGCCCATGAGACAAAGTGAACCGCGCCGGGATTTCCGGAGGCTATTTTGTTTGAGTCACGCTGCCATGGCG
>JBLJBS010000180.1:0-19374 GCA_047637695.1 Aquamicrobium sp.
CTTCGGCATGGCGCGCAAGGGCCGCATCGCCGCCGGCTACGACGCCGACTTCACCGTCGTCGACCTGAAGCGCCGCGAGACCATCACCAACGAACAGGCCGGCTCACGCGCCGGCTGGACACCCTATCACGGCCGCGAGGTCGCCGGCTGGCCCGTCGGCACCATCATTCGCGGTGCGCGGGTGATGTGGGAGGGCGAGATCGTCGCGCCGGGGCAGGGGCAGCCGGTGCGGTTTTCGGAGAGCCTGGGAGAGTAGGGGAGCATTCTCCCACGTTCGCCTTCAGCGCTCAGTCGCCCGCATAGAAGAACAGCCAGCGCCCGTCCGGCGAGATGCCGGTGCGGTAGAAGATGTAGGTGCCGTAGTTCTTCATGTCCTCATAGTCGCCGGCGGTGACGACCTTGAACAGTTCGACCCGCTGCGGCGGCGTCAGCGCATCGAGCGGCATGGCCGCGAAATAGGGCCAGACATACATTTCCTGCTGCGGGGTCTCGCCGACCTTGACGAAGCCGGCGGTCAGGATCTCGTAGAGGATCGCAAGGATCTCGTGACCCTGCTCGTCGCCCGAAAGCCCGCGCAGGAAAGCGACCGGATCGCCCGTTACGTCGCCGAATGACAGCTGCGTCGCGTTCTCGCCGGTGCTGATGAAAGGGCGCAGCCGCTCGATGTCGCCCGACAGGCAGGCATCGATCAGCGACTGGCGCATCTGTCGCACCGGCTCGGGCAGCAGCGACAGATCGTAGAGGACGTCGGGAAGAGGCTCGTCCGCGGCCTGCTCGCCATTGCTCTCTTCCGCGCCCTCCTTGTCGGGATCGCGCGGAATGACGATCGGATCGGGAAACGGCACCGTCACGGAAGGCGCCCGCGGAGCTTCGTTGCGCTGGGTCTGCGAAGGCTCGTCCGCGTCGGCGGGCATCGGTTCGGGGGCGGGCTTCTGTTCGGGATCGTCGTCGCCTGCCCCTTGTGCCGGGGCGGTGTCTTGCGGAATTTCGGTTTCCGGCTCTTTTGCCCCGCCGGGCGGCGGCAGGTCGTGACGCTCGATGGTGTCGGGCTGGCCGGAGTTTTCCGGAATCGGCAGATTCTCGCGCGGCAATTCACTGAGCGCCAGCGCCTTGCCGGGGGCGGCTCCGGCAAGGAAAAGCGCTGTCACGGCAACAGACATCGCCGTGCGCCATCCATTTTCGCCGGAACCTTTGTAATCCCTTCTCGCCATCGGCAGTCACTGCTCCGCATCCCTCGACAGGGCCACTATAACGGAAAAACCGCGCTCCGCGAGGTCGCCCGCCGCTGGCGCGACAAAATGGTTTCCGTGAAAGCAAAGCTCCGGGGGCGGCGTCTTCTCCGGCCAGGGTCCCGCCAGAGATCGGGGCTTGTCAGTGCTTGAGCGAGGGCAGGTTGAACTCGCCGGCGACCAGCCTGTCGCGCATGCGTTCGATCAGGGCCAGCGCCGTGTCCTCGCCATTGGTGCGAACCAGTTCCTCAAGCGCTGTGGCGATGGCGGCGTCGGCCATGATGTCGGGCTCGATGCCGGCCGCGCGGCCTTCGGCCCACGCATCCTCATAGCTTTCGACGGCAGTCAGGCGCTTCTCCTCGCGAATCAGAACTTCGATGTCGCTGGTGCCGTGATCCATATGTTCCACCCAATGACCGCGGCCGAGGAGTCGACTTTAGCGGTTCCCTTAATGTCCCATTAAGGTTCTAGCACAGGAAATGCGGCCGGGGCCGCCACAATCGTATAAAAGTTAACAGAATGCTAAACTGCCTCCCTTGCCCGGTGTCTGGGCCTTGCGGCATCAGTTGCCGTAGCGCGTGGCGGTGTCGCGCGAAAGCGCCTCGCCTTCCTTCATGTAGCGCGAGATTGCCGTCAGCGCCGAGCCGGTGCAGGTGGTGTAGGTGGTCTCGAAGCCGCGATAGCCGCGATTGAAGCTCGCCGTCAGCCTGGCGCGCCGCGCCTCGTCCGGGTTCTCCACCTCGAGCAGCGCCTCCATCCGCGTGCGCCAGTCCTGTCCGCTCTCGCCGCACAGATTGCGCAGATAATGGAGCGCGCCGAGGATCTCGGACAGGCGCATCAGGTCGTTCTCGAACGGGGATTCGGCCGCCCGCGCCCCATGGCCGGGTGCGACGACGAGAACGGCCGCGACAACGGCCCACGATGCGAAGCGTCGGATCATCGTCCGGCTTGTCGCCAAGAATCGTGGCCGGCGCAAGGCGCTTCTTTGCCTGCCGCCGTGCCGGCCGCAAGGCGTGCGGCAATCTCGTAGACGGAGCCGGCCAGCGGCAACGTTCCCATCTCGTCCAGCGTCAGCCAGAGCGCGAGGTCCGCGTCGTCGCCGGCCGTGATGTCGCCGCCGGCGAAGGCGGCCTTATGCACAGAAAGAATGAACTCGATCCGCCCTTCCTCCTTTTCGGACGACAGTTCGAGATCGACGAGGTGTTCGATCTCCCCGAGATGCGCGCCGGTCTCTTCCATCACTTCGCGGCGCACTGCCTCGACGAGCGTCTCGCCTGTCTCGACCCGGCCTCCGGGAAAGGCATAGAAGCCGCGCGCCGGCGCGCGGCCGCGCCGGACCAGCAGGAAGCGGCCCTCATGAAGGATCGCCGCCGAGACGGCGCGGACGGGAGCAGACATCGATGCCGGCGCTTCTTGTTGTGAGCATCGGACGGGACGGGGTTGTCGATGCGCGGTTCTGCGCCCAGATTGCTGCCTGGCGGGCGCAAGGGCAAGGTGAATTATCGGATGTGCGGACGTTTCGCGCTGGTTCAGGGACCGAAGGATTTGGAGGACGTTTTCGGCGTTCCCGAGGTCGAGCCGTTCCCGCCGCGCTACAACATCGCCCCGACCCAGCCGATCCTGGTGGTGGCGGCCGGACCTCGCCGTGAACCCGGATCGAACCTGCCGGAGCGGCAGGCGCTGCTGGCGCGCTGGGGCTTTATCCCGTCATGGGTGAAGGACACGGGCGCGTTCCCGCTGCTCATCAACGCCCGTGCCGAGACCGCCGCGGTGAAGGCGTCGTTCAAGGCGGCGATGCGCCATCGCCGGGTGCTGCTGCCGGCGTCAGGTTTCTATGAATGGAAGGGAACCGGCCGCAAGGACGCGCAACCCTATTGGATGCGGCCGCGCCATGGTGGCGTCATCGCCTTCGGCGGTCTCATGGAGACCTATCTCGAACCCGGCGGTTCGGAGATCGACACCGCCGCGATCCTGACCTGCGCCGCCAACAAGGCCATCGCCCATATCCACCACCGCATGCCGGTGGTGGTGCAGCGGCAGGATTTTGCCCGCTGGCTCGACTGCGTCAACAACGAGCCGCGCGATATCGCCGACATCGCCCGCCCGGTCGATGACGACTTCTTCGAGGCGGTCCCGGTTTCGGACAAGGTCAACAAGGTGGCGAACACCGGCCCGGAACTCCAGGAACGCGCGGAGCCGGCGGTGGAACGGCCTGAACCCGAAAAGCCGAAGAGCAACCAGCTCAGCCTGTTCTGAAGCCCTGTTGCGTGCGACTTGCCGCGTTGGCCCATTGCGCGGAAAGCAGCTTTCGGGCAGGGCGGAGGAATGCAGAACGCAGCGCCCTTCCTTTCCGGTTTTTCCCTCGGCCTGTCGCTGATCGTGGCGATCGGCGCGCAGAACGCCTTCGTCCTGCGGCAGGGCCTGATGCGCCGGCACGTCTTCGTGCTGTGCCTTATCTGCGCTCTTTCCGATGCGGTGCTGATCGCGGCCGGCGTCGCCGGGCTGGGAACGCTCATCTCGTCTTCGCCGATGCTGATCGCCGTGGTGACGCTGGGCGGGGCGCTGTTCCTGTTTTACTATGCGTTGATCGCGTTTCGCCGCGCATGGAAGCCGCAGGCGCTGCATGCCGCGAGCGCCGGCGCCGGCGATCTCAGGGCGGCGATCGCCGCTTGCCTCGCCTTCACCTTCCTGAACCCGCATGTCTATCTCGACACCGTGGTTCTTCTCGGGGCGCTGTCGGCGCAATATGCGGGAACCGAACGGCTGGCCTATGGCGCCGGCGCGGTGATCGCGTCCTTCGTCTGGTTCTTCAGCCTCGGTTACGGGGCAAGGCTGCTTCAGCCGGTCTTCGCCAGGCCGGCGGCCTGGCGGGTGCTCGATATCCTCATCGGCCTGGTGATGGCCGCGATCGGTCTCGGCCTTTTAAGCGGGCTTCGCAGCTAGCTTCTGCGCCGGCCTCTTCTTCTGGGTGTGGATCAGCGCGGCCTTCAGCGCGCCCGAGCCGATCTTGCCGTAATGTGCGGTAAGCTTGGCGTATTTGGCGCGCTGGGCGCGGTCCTGTTCGGCTTCGATTGCCGGGTGGGCGGCTGTGCGTTGCATCTTGATCCCCTGAGCGCCCCTTTCCGACGCGCGATTGAACATGCCCTGTTGTCGTGCGGGATTGGGACGGAATGGTGTCGGCGCCAGGGTATTTCAGTACTTTGCCGGCATCGGCTTTGCGACATGTTTAATAAAATCCTACCGAATTCGCGACGGCAGGAATGCGGCCGGCAAAGCCTTGACGGCGAAGGGGCGGAAAGCGATAAAGCAGGGCATGAGAACGCCTTTCGCCATTACCGGCATTTGCATTATCGGCTAGCGCCTCCGCTGGCCCGGCCGTTTTCGCTTCTCTTCCCCCGATAGGCAAAACGCTCCGGCCAGCCGGCCCGGGAGAGACCATGCCTGCACAGGATGTCGAGCTTCGACTCTACAACACGCTGACGCGCGCCAGGGAGCCGTTCGTTCCAATCGATCGCGACAACGTGCGCATGTATGTCTGCGGGCCGACGGTCTATGATTTCGCCCATATCGGCAACGCGCGGCCGGTCATCGTCTTCGATGTGCTCTATCGCCTCCTGCGCCATGTCTATGGCGCCGATCGCGTCACCTATGTCCGCAACATCACCGACGTCGACGACAAGATCAACGTCCGCGCGGTGCGCGACTTTCCCGATCTGCCGCTGAATGAGGCGATCGCGAAAGTGACCGAGGGCACCAACGCCCAGTTCCAGGCCGACGTGAAGGCGCTGGGCTGCCTCGATCCGGACGACCAGCCGCGCGCCACTGCTCATATCGACGGCATGAAGGCGATGATCGAGCGGCTTGTCTCGCTCGGCGTCGCCTATGTCGCCGAAGACCACGTGCTGTTCTCGCCCTCGGCGATGAACGCGCGCACCGCCGGTCCGCGCTATGGTGCGCTGTCGCGCCGCCCGTTCGACGAGATGCTGGCCGGCGCGCGCGTCGATGTCGCCTCCTACAAGCGCGACGAGATGGATTTCGTGCTGTGGAAGCCGTCGAGGAACGGCGAGCCGGGCTGGTCGTCGCCGGCCGGCATCGAGGGTCTTGGCAGGCCGGGATGGCACATCGAGTGCTCGGCCATGTCGATGGCGAAGCTGCTGGAACCATTCGGCGGCGGCTTGTCGTGCGACGACCCCGAGAAGAACGTCTTCGACATCCATGGCGGCGGCATCGATCTGGTCTTTCCCCACCACGAGAACGAGATCGCCCAGTCCTGCTGCGCGCTCGGAACCGGGCGCATGGCGCGGGTGTGGATGCACAACGGCTTCCTCCAGGTCGAGGGAAGGAAGATGTCGAAGTCGGAAGGCAACTTCGTCACCATCAACGAACTGCTCGGCACGGAGAAGTTCGGCGGCCGCAAATGGCCGGGCGAGGTGCTGCGGCTTGCCATGCTGATGACCCATTATCGCGAGCCGATCGACTTTTCCGTGCGCAAGCTCGAGGAGGCGGCATCCCTTGTCGCCAAATGGCGACGCCGGGCGGCGGGCGCGCAGGCGGGCGCGGTCGACCCGGCCTTCATCGCCGCCCTTGCCGACGATCTCGACATGGCGGAATATCTGCGCCTGCTGAACGATGCCGACCTCGAACCGGCAGCGCTTGTTGCCGCCGCCGGGCTGATCGGGATCGATCTCTCGGAGCTCGAGACGGACATCGATGTCGCGGCCTTTGTCAAGAAACGTCTTGCGCTGATCGCCGAGAAGAACTGGGCCGAGGCCGACCGCATCCGCGATGAACTGCTGGCGCAGGGTGTCCAGTTGAAGGACGGCAAGGACCCCGAAACCGGCGAGCGCGTGACGACATGGGAAGTCAGGCAATAGCGGCGACACAGAGCTGAAATTTAAAAAGGCAGCCAGATCAATGAGCTACCCGATGAACCGGAATCATCTCGTCAGCCGTTTCACCACGAGGCCGAAGCCATGAGCCTCGACAACAAGCCCGTCTATACCGGCGGCTGCCAGTGTGGCGCGGTGCGCTTCCGCATCGAGGGCGCGCTTCTCAACGCCTCGATCTGCCATTGCCGCATGTGCCAGAAGGCGTTCGGCAATTTCTACGCCCCGCTCGCAACCGCCCCAGAAGGCGGGCTGATCTGGACGCGCGGCAAGCCGAAGCGCTTCGCCTCGTCCAACCATGTCAATCGCGGCTTCTGCGCCGAATGCGGCACGCCGCTGACCTATGAGGCCCCGGACGGCGTGGCGCTGGCCATCGGCGCTTTCGACCACCCCGAGGAGATCGCGCCGACGATCCAGTTCGGCGTCGAGGCCAGGCTTCCCTACGTCGACGCGCTTTCTTCGCTGCCGGCGCGCCTGACCGAGGACGATCTCGACGCGGCGGCGTTCCTCGCGTCGGTGGAAAGCCGGCAGCATCCCGACCACGACACCGAAAACTGGCCGGAAGGCGCGGGTGTATAATATGGCGACGAAGGAACGCATCTATCTGTTCGACACGACCTTGCGCGACGGCCAGCAGACGCCGGGCGTCGATTTCTCGGTCGAGGACAAGATCGTCATCGCCCGCATGCTCGACGAGTTCGGCTTCGACTATGTCGAGGGCGGCTATCCCGGCGCCAACCCGACCGACACCGCCTTCTTCCGCGAGAAGCGGACGGAGCGGGCGAAGTTCGCCGCCTTCGGCATGACCAAGCGCGCCGGCGTCTCGGCCTCCAACGATCCGGGCCTCACCGCGCTCCTCGCGACGCCGGCAGACGCCATCTGTTTCGTTGCCAAGAGCTGGGACTATCATGTCCGCGTCGCGCTCGGTTGCAGCAACGAGGAGAATCTGGAGTCCATTTCCGCTTCGGTGGCGGCGGCGCGCAGCGCCGGCAAGGAGGCGATGGTCGACTGCGAGCACTTCTTCGACGGTTTCAAGGCCAATCCCGGCTATGCGCTCGCCTGCGCGCGAACCGCTTTCGAAGCCGGCGCCCGCTGGATCGTTCTGTGCGACACCAATGGCGGCACCCTGCCTTCCGAGGTTCGCGAGATCGTGGCGGCCGTGATCGCCGCCGGCATCCCGGGCGCCCACCTCGGCATCCACGCCCATGACGACACCGGGCAGGCGGTCGCCAATTCGCTGGCGGCTGTCGAGGCCGGCGTGCGGCAGGTGCAGGGGACGCTGAATGGCATCGGCGAGCGGTGCGGCAACGCCAATCTGGTCTCGATCGTGCCGACGCTGATGCTGAAGCCCGTCTTCGCCGAACGTTTCGCCACCGGCATATCGCACGAGAGGCTGGCCGGCATCACGCGGCTGTCGCACGCGTTCGACGAATTGCTGAACCGCGCGCCCGAGCCGCAGGCTCCTTACGTCGGCGCTTCCGCCTTCGCCACCAAGGCCGGCATCCATGCCTCGGCGCTGCTGAAAGAGCCGCAGACCTACGAGCATGTGCCGCCCGAGACGGTCGGCAACAGCCGCCGCGTCATGGTCTCGGATCAGGGCGGCAAGTCGAATTTCATCGCCGAGCTGAAGCGACGCGGAATTGCCGTCTCCAGGGACGATCCGCGTCTCGACACGCTGATCGCGCTGGTCAAGGAACGCGAGGCCGAAGGCTATGCCTATGAGGGGGCGGATGCCAGTTTCGAATTGCTGGCGCGGCGCACGCTCGGCACGGTGCCGGCCTTCATCCATGTCGATTCCTTCCGCTGCATGGTCGAGCGCCGCCACGACGCCAACGGCCATCTGCGCACGGTCTCGGAGGCCATCGTCAAGCTGACCATCGACGGCGAACAGCGCATGTCGGTGGCCGAGGGCGACGGCCCTGTCAACGCGCTCGACATCGCGCTGCGCAAGGACCTAGGCCGCTATCAGGACGAGATCGCGGATATGGTGCTGGTGGACTTCAAGGTCCGCATCCTCAACGGCGGCACCGAGGCGATCACCCGCGTGCTGATCGAATCCCGGGATTCGACCGGCGCGCGCTGGTGGACGGTCGGGGTGTCGGAAAACATCATCGACGCCTCGTTCCAGGCGCTGATGGACGCCATCGTCTTCAAGCTGGTGAGGAACCGGGAAGCCGGCGCCATCGCAGCCGAATAGGCGCTTTCATCAGCCATATTGATGTGCTGGACCAGTATTTTGCGATGGTGGCGCGGGCGCGGCCGGGCTAGATGATCCTTCGATCGGCCGGGCCGCGCGGCTTTGCGCTTTTCCAGACCCGAAGCGGGATGGAGACGCTGCCCGCGGGCAAGGCGCAGCTTGTATGGATGGATTGATGCAGGACGGAACCACGCCGACGCCGGGCGACGCCGGCCGCCGGCCGGTGCGGGACAGCGACGCCACGCGCGGCTTCCTCTTCGCATTGGTCGCCTATCTTATCTGGGGGATGCTGCCTTTCTACATGAAGGCGGTCTCGCATATCCCGCCCGTCGAGGTCGTGGCGCATCGCGTCGTCTGGTCGATGCCGATCGCCTGGGTCGTTCTGGTCGCATTGGGCCGCACCGCCGATCTGAAAGTCGCGCTGCGCTCGCCGCGCATGCTGGCGATGGCCATGCTGACGGCGGCGATCATCTCGCTCAACTGGGGCATCTACATCTGGGCCATCGCCGCCGGGCGGACCGTGGAAACGGCCCTCGGCTATTACATCAATCCGCTCGTCACCGTGCTTCTCGGCGCGACGCTGCTCGGCGAGCGGCTGGACCGGATCCAGATCGTCGCCATCGGGCTCGCGGTTCTCGCCGTTGCGGTGATGACGGTGGAGAGCGGCGGCATCCCCTGGGTGTCGCTGTCGCTCGCCTTCACCTTCGCGGCCTATGGCTATTTCCGCAAGACGCTGCCCATCGGCCCGAGCCAGGGCTTCTTCCTGGAGGTGCTTCTGCTGCTGCCGCCCGCGCTCGGCTACATGGTGTGGCTGGAGACGACCGGGCGCGGGCACTTTTTCGCCGATGGCGGGGCCAATGTCGGCATCCTGCTTCTGGCGGGCCCGGCCACCGCTGTTCCGCTCATCCTCTATGCTTTCGGCGCCAAACTGTTGCGCATCTCCACCATCGGCATCATGCAGTATATCGCGCCGACCATGGTGGCGCTGATCGCCGTGTTCGCGTTCGGCGAACCGTTCGGCATGGACAGGATGGTGGCGTTCGGCCTGATCGGGCTGGCGCTTGCCCTCTACACCTGGTCGGCGCTGTTTCGCCGAGGGACGTGAACAGGTTTCTCGACGTCTGGCCCGCAAGCTGAAATTAACTAGGGACTGAACACCTAGAGCCTGTCGATCACCCGGGCATCGCCTTCGGCCGCGCTTTCGGCGAACGCGGCCGCCTGCGCCAGAACCGCCGGCACCACCGCCTGCGCCGTGTCCACCACCAGTGGCTGCACCAGATGGCCGGTATGGACGAAGCCCTCGGTGCGCATATGGTCGAGCAGCGCCATCATCGGGTTCCAGAACCCGTCGATATTGACGAAGGCGATCGGCTTGCGGTGGCGGCCGAGCTGTGCCCAGGTCATGATTTCCACCACTTCCTCGAGCGTGCCGATGCCGCCCGGCAGCGCCACAAACGCGTCCGATTTTTCGAACATCATATGTTTGCGGCTGTGCATGTCCTCGACGACGATGACATCGTCGAGGGCGCCGAGGGCGGATTGGGTCGCCTCCTTGCTGATCAGGAAGCGTGGAATGATGCCCGTGACCTTGCCGCCGGCCTCGAGCGTGCCGTGGGCGACCGCGCCCATGATGCCCCGGGTGCCGCCGCCATAGACGAGCCGGATTCCGGCTTCCGCCATCGACTGGCCGAGCGCATGTCCGGCAGCGACATAGGCTTCGCCTTTGCCGGTCGACGAGCCGCAATAAACGCAGATGGATCGAATCGGGTTCATGGCGGGATGAGAAGATGCCATGCCGCCGCCGGTCAAGCGACAGAAGGGCTTTTTGTTGTAGATGCCGGCAAAACAGGCTAGACGCTGGTGAAATCGGGCTGAGGACAAAGGCAGATGGCGGGTTGGGTTAAAGCGGTTCTGTTTCTGCTGGGCGGGGCAGGCGCCGCGACGGGAACGGCATATGTGACCGGCATGCTGGATCCATGGCTGGCGCCGAAGCCGGCTGAGATTTCCAACCTGCTCAACGCGCCCCAGACCGCGCCGGATGACAAGGCCCCCGAAGCCGCGCAAAAGCCGGTCGACGATGCTGAAGCCGAACCCGGGACCGGGTCCGAGGCCGGGCCCGATGCCTCCGGCGATCCGGCGACGACGCCGAAGACCGACCGGTTGGCGTCCCCCGTCTTCGATCTGCTGCGCGTCGAGCCGGACGGCTCCGTGCTGATCGCCGGCAAGGCCGGAGCGAATGCCCAGGTCGAGGTGCTCGCCGGCGATGCGGTGCTCGGCAAGGCGTCGGCCGGAACCGGCGGCGATTTCGTCGTCGTGCTCGATCAGCTGCTTGCCCCCGGCGACTACCGGCTGGCGCTGCGGGCAACCTCGCCGGATGGGGAGACCGTTCTTTCGGAAGACACCGCCATCGTTTCGATCCCGGAGGCCAAGGACGGGCAGGTTCTCGCGATGGTCGAGGCGCCCGGTCAGCCGGCCCAATTGGTAACGGTGCCGCAGGTTTCCGCCGAAGAAGAAGCTACGAAGCCGCAGGACGCAGCCGGTCAGGCAGTTGCTTCGGCGGATGAGGCAGCGGCCACCGCGGAGAATGTCGCCGCCGCCGATGCCCCGGCGTCGGAAGGAGACCAGCCTGCCGCGGCCGGGTCCGGAACCGCGAGCGATACCGCCGAGGAAACGGCTTCCGGGCAAGCCGCTATCGATGAAACTCCGGCAGTCGCGGACAAGCCTTCCCCGGCCGCGTCCGACAACGTCACTGTCGAGGCTGTCGAGATCGAGGGCGGCACGATCTTCATCGCCGGGCGCGCCGATGCCGGCCGCACGGTGCGCGTCTATGCCGGCACGCTGTTGCTGGGCGATGCGGTCGCATCGGATGGAGGGCGCTTCCTCGTCGAGGCCAGGCGTCATCTCGACGTCGGCAACTACCTGATCCGAGCCGATCTTCTCGGCGATGACGGCTCCGTCGTCGCCCGCGCCGGCGTTCCGTTCGAGCGCGAGGCGGGCGAGAGCATCGCCGCAGTCGCGCCGGCCGCACCCGAGCCGCAGGCGGCCGATGCCAAACCCGCGCCCGCCCAAGGTGAAGCCGACGGTGCCGCCGCGGAAACGGTCGAGGACACGGCGACGGCACCGGCGCTGCAGCGCGTCGACAGCGCGGTCATCATCCGCAGGGGCGATTCCCTGTGGCGGATTTCGCGCCGTGTCTATGGCCATGGCATCCGCTATTCGACGATCTATCTCGCCAATCAGGACCAGATCCACGATCCGAACCGCATCTGGCCGGGACAGGTCTTCTCCGTTCCCGGCGAGACGCCGGAAGGCGACAAGGCCGATATGGAGGCGGTCGGGGACCAGGCGGTGAAGCCCGAGGATAGCGACGCCGCCGGCAACTGACGCGCCGGCGCGCGGCTGCCGTCCAACGTTATTCGGCATTTTTCGCACGTCGGTCCCTGCAATTGATGCGCGCGCGGCTGCCATCCGGCTCGATAAGTCGGGCTCGACCTTTCACTCGATTGGCTCCCCCGGCGGCCGCTTGCCTTTGTTCTCTTCATCGTATATCGCCGATAAACGATGAACACCCGGCAGGAAACGATTCCCGCGAGGCATGGATGCAGCGAGCGCGCAGCGCTGGCCGAGAGGCTTGCCGCACTCGCCCATCCCGCACGCATCGAGATCCTCCAGCATCTCGCCGGCGTGGATGCCTGCTGCTGCAAGGATGTCGTCGACCGCTTTGATCTTGCCCAGTCCACCGTCTCCCAGCATCTCAAGGTGCTGGTCGATGCCGGTCTGGTGCGTCTGACGCCCGGCCGCCCGCGGTCCCGCTACGAGGTCGACCGCGAGGCGCTCGTTGCGCTCTCGGGCGCTGTCGGCCATCTTCTTTTTTCGTGCTGCGCACCACCGCCCGCCGGGCGCTGCGGCCGATAGACCCTTCAGGATTTTCCGCCTTGTTGCAAAAGACCGTATCCGCCGATTCCGGCTCCACGATGAGAACGCTGGCCAATCTGTGGCCTTTCATGTGGCCGGCCGACCGCAACGACCTCAAATGGCGTGTCGTCTGGGCTACCGTCTTTCTCGTGCTGGCGAAGCTGGTTCTGGTGCTGGTGCCCTATTTCTTCAAATGGGCGACCGATGCGCTGACCGGCGAACTCACCGTGGCGGACTACATTCCTGCCGTCCTCGCCGGCCCGGTGATGCTGGTGCTTGCCTACAATGCGGTGCGCATCGTTCAGGTCGGGCTGAACCAGCTGCGCGATGCGCTGTTCGCGCGCGTCGGCCAGCATGCGGTGCGCCAGCTCGGTTATCGCACCTTTATCCACCTGCATGCCCTGTCGCTGCGCTTCCATCTCGAGCGGCGAACAGGCGGCCTGTCGCGCGTCATCGAGCGCGGGGTCAAGGGCATCGAGACCATCGTTCGCTTCACCATTCTGAACACGCTGCCGACCGTGCTCGAATTCGCGCTGATGGCGGTGATCTTCTGGGTCGCCTATGGCTGGCTCTATGTCGCGATCATCGCCGCGACGGTCTGGCTCTACACCTGGTTCACGGTATGGGCGAGCGACTGGCGCATCGCCATTCGCCGCGACATGAACGACAGCGACACCGACGCCAACACCAAGGCGGTCGACTCGCTGCTCAATTACGAGACGGTCAAGTATTTCGGCAACGAGAAGATGGAGGCCGCGCGCTATGACCGATCGATGGCGCGCTATGAGGATGCGGCCACCCGCACCTGGACCTCGCTCGGCTGGCTGAATTTCGGGCAGGGCGTCATCTTCGGCGTCGGCATGGCGGCCGTCATGGCGCTGTCGGCCTGGGAAGTGATGCGCGGCACCCACACCATCGGCGATTTCGTCTTCGTCAACGCCATGCTGATGCAGCTGTCCGTTCCGCTGAATTTCATCGGCTTCATCTATCGCGAAATCCGGCAGGCGCTGACCGATATCGAGCAGATGTTCGATCTGCTCGACGTCAAGGCCGAGGTCGTCGACAGGCCGGGTGCTGCGCCGCTCGCCGCCGGCGAGGGCACGGTCACGTTCGAGGACGTCCACTTCTCCTACGATCCGGCGCGACCGATCCTGAAGGGCGTTTCGTTCGAGGTGCCGGCCGGTAAGACGGTCGCCATCGTCGGCCCTTCGGGAGCAGGCAAGTCGACCATCTCGCGCCTGCTGTTCCGCTTCTACGATATCCAGTCCGGTGCGATCCGCATCGACGGGCAGGACATCCGCGACGTGACGCAGGAAAGCCTGCGCAAGGCGATCGGCATGGTGCCGCAGGACACCGTGCTGTTCAACGACACGATCCGCTACAACATCCGCTACGGCCGGCCCGACGCCGATGCCGAGGACGTGGCGCGCGCGGCCGATCTCGCCCAGATCGGCGATTTTATCGCCCGCCTGCCGGATGGCTACGACACCATGGTCGGCGAGCGCGGGCTGAAGCTGTCCGGCGGCGAGAAGCAGCGCGTGGCGATTGCCCGCACCATCCTCAAAGCGCCGCCGATCCTGATGCTCGACGAGGCGACCTCGGCGCTCGATACCCGGACCGAGCAGGAAATCCAGGCGGCGCTCGATCTGGTCAGCCGCGGCCGCACCACGCTGGTGATCGCGCATCGGCTGTCCACCGTCATCTCGGCCGACGAGATCATCGTGCTTCAGGAAGGGCGCATCGCCGAGCGCGGCCGCCATTCGGAGCTGCTGGCCAGGCGCGGCCTTTATGCCGAGATGTGGGCGCGTCAGCGCGAGGCGACGGAAGCCGAGGAGCGGCTGCGCAGGGTGCGCGAGGAAGACGAATTCGGCATCGTCGAGCGCCGCACCCCCGCCGGCATGGAACCGGCCGAAGAATAAGCGCTTTCTGTCTGTCTCAGTTCGAGGCGCCGGCCGGTCTGAACACGCCGGTGCCGGCTTCGCGCGGCGTAAACACCTGCACCTGGTTGCGTCCGAAGCCCTTGGCGTAATAGAGCGCCTCGTCGGCCTTGTGCAGCAGGGCGTAGAGCTCGGTTTCCGAGCCGGACAGGCAAAGGCCGATGCTGGTCGTCGGCGTCAGCGATGACGGGAGCTCATCGGCGATGCGTTCGATGAAACGCACCCGCAGCGTTTCGGCGAAGCGCCGGGCGCCTCCCAGTTCGGCATGGGGGATGAAGACGGCAAACTCCTCGCCTCCGATCCTGCCGGCGATCATGCCCGGCTCCAGCGAGGCCGCGATGTGCTGGCCGAACAGGTCGATCACCCTGTCGCCGACGGCGTGGCCGTAGGTGTCGTTGATCTTCTTGAAATTGTCGAGATCGGCGATCATCAGGCAGGCCGTGTGCCCCTGGGCCGCGCTTCTCTTCAGCGCGCTGCCAGCCTCCTGTTCGAAGCCGCGCCGGTTGAGAAGCCCGGACAATTTGTCGGTGTTGGCCTCCTGCCGAAGCTTGGCGATCAGGTCGAGGGCGATGGCGACCATCAGGTTCAGGGCGAAAATCACCGAGATCATCACCTGGGTGAACTGCACGGTTGTCCAGTAGAGCGACTGCTGGAAATTGTCGAAATCGCTGAAGCCGGACAGGAACATGATCGAAGCCGGGCGAACGAAGAAATTCAGCGTGCACAGCACACTCACCCAGAACAGCATCCGGTCGACGAAGTGCTGCTTCTCGACGCCGTAGAGGCGCACCGCCGCAATGAGGGATATGCAGCCGAGCAGGAAATTGATCAGGAAAACGCGTGCCGTCAGGTCGGGCCTTATCAGCACGAACCAGAAAAGCCCTGCGACGCCGACAAGGACGATTCCTGACATCAGCGCGTGCGGAATGCGCAGGCCGTATCGTTTCAGAACTCCGCCGATCAGAAGATAACCGGTGAGCATGAAGCAGGTATTTGCAGGGATGCGCTCGAATTCGTTGCTGAAGTCGGGGCCGACATCCTGGATGAGAAATCCGAGCGACGACATCACATAGCTTGCCGCGATCATCAGGATGTAGTTCTGGCCGCGCTGATTCATCCACAGCAGGAAGAACGCCGCGGCGAACAGAAGCCCGATCGTCGGGTTGAGCATCGCGATGACGAACTGTGAACTCATCAATTCCCTCCTGCAACCCGGCACTAGCATATGATCGATAACAAGGGGTTTAACGTGGCCTCCATTCCTGCGACTTCCGGTTGCGCCAGGACGCATCGCTTTGCTATTCGGCGGCCCGTTTCGGCTGCGGCCTTCCTTCGGCCCATTCATGGGCGCAGCCAATCGCGCGTTGCGGCTCAACCGGCGATGCGGTATCAGGCGGACTTCGAAAAACGCGGGAGCACGACGCCGCATGAGCCTCGTCGATACGATCCGGAATACATTCGTGCCGATCCACAGGGAGGGATGGCCGTTCATTGCCGCCTTCGCCGGCGCGACCATCGTGCTCGGACTGTTCTCGACCAGCCTGTTCTGGATCGGTCTGATCCTGACTGCGTGGTGTGCCTATTTCTTTCGCGATCCCGAGCGCGTCACCCCGATCAACGACCGGCTGGTCATCAGTCCGGCCGATGGCGTCGTCTCTTCGGTCGGACCAGCCGTGCCGCCGCATGAGCTTGGTCTCGGCGGCGGCGAGATGACGCGCGTCTGCGTGTTCATGAACGTCTTCTCCTGCCATGTTAACCGGGCGCCGGCGCGCGGCCGCGTTTCCGTGGTCGAGCACCGCCCCGGCAAGTTCTTGAATGCCGAACTCGACAAGGCCAGCACCGAGAACGAGCGCAACGGCATCGTCATCGAAAGCCCCAATGGCCGCATGGGCGTGGTCCAGGTCGCCGGCCTCGTCGCGCGCCGCATCCTGTGCTGGACCGAGACCGGCCACGAGCTCGCCGCCGGCGAACGCTTCGGCATGATCCGCTTCGGCTCGCGCGTCGACGTCTATCTGCCCCGGGGCGCGGCCGTGAAGGTCGCGGCCGGCCAGACGGCGATCGCCGGCGAAACCGTTCTGGCCGAATATGGCGTCGACGCGACGTCGCCGCTGGTCCGGGTTTCCTGAGGCCGATGGCGAAGGACGCCGCCCCCAGGACCGAAAAGGCACGCCGTGCAGCCCGCCTGCGCGAAATCCCGCTGCGCATGGTGGTGCCCAACCTCATCACCGTGCTCGCCGTCTGCGCCGGCCTGACCGGCATCAGGCTGGCGTTCGAGCATCGCTTCGAACTCGCCGTGGCGATGGTGCTGATCGCCGCATTGCTCGATGCCGTCGACGGCCGCATCGCCCGCCTGCTGCAGGGTGCTTCGAAATTCGGGGCGCAGATGGATTCGCTGGCCGACATCGTCAATTTCGGCGTTGCCCCGGCGCTGGTGCTCTATGCCTATCTGCTGGACAAGGCGGGCGCCTTCGGCTGGATCGCCGGCCTGCTGTTCGCCATTGCCTGCTGCCTGCGGCTTGCGCGCTTCAACGTGATGCTGGAGGACGAGGACGCACCGGCATGGACCGCCGACTATTTCGTCGGCGTGCCGGCGCCGGCCGGTGCGCTGCTCGTTTTGCTGCCGGTCTATATCGGCTTCCTCGGCGTGCCGCTCAGCGCGCCCTTCGCCTTCTGGGCAAGCGCGTTCACGGTGCTGATCGCGTTTCTGATGGTCAGCCAGGTGCCGGTCTATTCCGGCAAGACCGGGCTTCGGGTGCGCCGCGACATGGTGATGCCGATGATCCTCGGCATCGTGCTCTATGTCGCGCTGCTGGCCAGCTATACCTGGCATGCCATGGCAGCCACAGCGATCGCTTTCCTGATCTTCCTGCCGTTCAGCGCCATGGCCTATCATCGCCGGCACGCGCGCGAAGCGGCCAGGGCGCAGCTATAGCCCAGATGAAAACGCCCGGCGTTTCGGCCGGGCGGGAGCATGGCTCACGGCTTCCAGTTGGGCACCCAGGGCGGAGGATTCCCGCCATAGGTGGTGTCATAGAGCTGCGACTGCGATTTGGAATTGCCCGAGGTGATCGAGAAATTGCCGTAACGGCAGGTCGTGGTCTTCTGCGGCGTCAGGCTGCGCCCGGAGAAGGACGGCGTATCGTCCTCGGCGCAATTGCTGAGGCCGTTGCCATAGCCCGGCGCCAAGTCGAGATTGACGCCCGGCAGCTGTTCGAGGGTGGTCGTGCCGCCGGAAAAGTTCTGCGAACTGAAGGCGTCGGCGAATGCCGGGGAGGCGGCAAGGCCGGTGGCGGCAATCAGAACGCCGACGGCAACTGAACGGAAACCAGAAATCATGATCCAAATCCCGCGTGAACAAGGGCGGATATTCATATGGGACTGTCTAGCACGGCGCGCAAGCGCGGTCGATAGCGCGCTTTGCTCCGGCCGGGCCGGCGGGACCGTATTCATGCGAGGTCTGGCACGCGAGGTCTGGCGGCCGGACGCTCTATTCCGGCATGCGGTAGCGGATGAACCTGCCTTCGCGCGCCTCGAAGATCGCCCCGGTCTCGGTCAGCGACGGGCTGGCCAGAGGAACGATCTTGCGGGCGATCTCGGAAGGGTGCGGCAGCGTCTGCGGGTTTTCCCCCGGCATCGCCTGGGCGCGCATGGCGGTGCGCGTCGCGCCGGGGTTGACGCAGTTGACGCGCAGCTTCGTGTTCTTGGCTTCATCCGCCCATGAGCGGCACAGCGCCTCGACCGCGGCCTTCGACGCCGCATAAGGTCCCCAATAGGCGCGGGCCGAATGTGCTGCGCCCGACGACATGACGATGGCGCGGCCGGCATCCGAAAGCTTCAGCAGCGGATCGACGGCGCGGATCAGCCGCCAGGTCGCGGTGACGTTGACCGCCATGACCTTCTCGAACACCTTCGCCTCGACATGGCCGACCGGCGCGATCACGCCGAGGATGGCGGCATTGGCCACCAGCACGTCGAGCTTGCCCCAGCGCTCGTGAATGGCCCCGCCGAGCCGGTCGATGCCGGCCATGTCGGTCAAATCGAGCGGCACCAGCGTCGCCTGTCCGCCGGCTTCGCGGATCTCGTCGTCGAGTTCCTCCAGCCCGCCGACGGTGCGGGCGACGGCGACGACATGCGCTCCGGCGGCCGCCAGTTCCTTGGCAAGGAAATAGCCGATGCCGCGCGAAGCACCGGTGACGACGGCCACGCGGCCGGAAAGATCGGGCATATCGGACATGGTGGCTCCTCGCCTGACGGGATAGTGCCGGTCCGTGACGGCCAGCCTTGCCCGTCGGATTAGCCCAATGCGCGGCGAAGGGAAACCCTTGACTGCCCATCCCTTGCGCCCCATATCGACGCAGCCGGGACGACCCGGCCGGCTCGCGCCCGCGGGCCACTGCCAACGATGGGGACGACCCCATCTCCTCGATATGAAGGAGAAGGGTTATGTCCTGGATTTATCTGTTCTTTGCCGGCCTGTTCGAGATTGGCTGGGCCGTGGGCCTCAAGTACACCCATGGCTTCACCCGGCTTTGGCCGAGCGTCGGCACTGTCGCCGCTATGGCGGTCAGCCTGTTCCTGCTCGGCATCGCGCTGCGCTCGCTGCCGCTCGGTACGGCCTATGCGATCTGGACCGGCATCGGCACCATCGGCACCGCCATACTCGGCATCGCGCTGTTTTCCGAGCCGGCCGACGCATTGCGACTGATGTGCATCGGCATGATTGCTGCCGGCATCATCGGACTGAAGCTGGTTTCGCCCTAACCGGCTACAGCGAGAGGTGAGGGGGAAGTTCCCTTACCCGTTACTGGCGAGAAGCGACAGCGTATGCACGTTGCTCTCGCCATCCTGATCGACGAGGCGGGTCGGATAGTCGCCGGTGAAGTAATGATCGGTGAAGGCGGGCGCCCTCGGGTCGCGGGGCTCGCCGCCGACCGCCTTATACAGCCCGTCGATGGTCAGGAAGGCCAGCGAATCCGCGCCGATGTAGCGGCACATGGAATCGAGGCTGTCATGCTGGTTCGCCAGCAGCTTGTCGGCATGCGGCGTGTCGATGCCGTAGAAATCCGGATGGTAGATCATCGGGCTGGCAACGCGCAGATGCACTTCCGTCGCGCCTGCATCGCGGATCATCTGCACGATCTTGACCGAGGTGGTCCCGCGCACGATCGAATCGTCGACCAGCACCACGCGCTTGCCCTCGATCATGGCGC
>JBLJBS010000181.1:0-3069 GCA_047637695.1 Aquamicrobium sp.
CTATCAAGATTACCACGATTGCCGGCGACGCCGCCGGCGAGATCAAGCTCTCGGATGAGATCTTCGGCCTGGAGCCGCGCGAGGATATCCTGCAGCGCGTCGTCCGCTGGCAGCTGGCCAAGAAGCAGCAGGGCACGCACAAGGCCAAGGGCCGTGCGGAGATTTCGCGTACCGGCGCCAAGATGTACAAGCAGAAGGGTACGGGCCGCGCCCGTCACTCTTCGGCGCGTGCGCCGCAGTTCCGCGGTGGTGGCAAGGCCCATGGCCCGGTCGTCCGCAGCCATGAGCACGACCTGCCGAAGAAGGTTCGCGCCCTCGGCCTGAAGCATGCGCTGTCGGCCAAGGCGAAGTCGGCCAACCTGATCGTCATCGACGATCTGGCGCTGGCGGATGCGAAGACCAAGGTCCTGGTGGCGGATTTCGCCAAGCTCGGCCTGACCAATGCGCTGCTGATCGGCGGCGTCGAGGTCAACGAGAACTTCGCTCGCGCGGCTTCGAACATCCCGAACATCGACGTGCTGCCGGTTCAGGGCATCAACGTCTACGACATCCTGCGCCGCGGCACGCTCGTCCTGTCCAAGGCTGCTGTCGAGGCCCTTGAGGAGCGGTTCAAATGACTGATCTTCGCCACTACGACGTGATCGTCTCGCCGGCGATCACCGAGAAGTCGACCATGGCTTCCGAGAACAACCAGATCGTCTTCAACGTCGCCCGCAAGGCGACGAAGCCGGAGATCAAGGCTGCCGTCGAGGCGCTGTTCGGCGTGAAGGTGACGGCGGTGAACACGCTGCTGCGCAAGGGCAAGGTGAAGCGCTTCCGCGGCACCATTGGCCGCCAGAGCGACGTGAAGAAGGCTGTCGTGACGCTGGCCGAAGGCCATTCGATCGACGTCGCCACCGGACTTTAAGGAACGGCTACGATGGCACTCAAGAAATACAATCCCATCACGCCTGGCACGCGCCAGCTCGTGATCGTGGACCGTTCCGGTCTCTACAAGGGCAAGCCCGTCAAGGGCCTGACCGAGGGCCTGACCAAGTCGGGCGGCCGCAACAATTACGGCCGCATCACCAGCCGCTTCATCGGCGGCGGTCACAAGCGGTCCTACCGGATCGTCGATTTCAAGCGTCGCAAGTTCGACGTTTCGGCGACGGTGGAGCGGCTGGAATACGATCCCAACCGCACCGCGTTCATCGCTCTCATCAAGTATGAGGACGGCGAGCTCAGCTACATCCTGGCGCCGCAGCGCCTGGCTGTCGGCGACAAGGTCATCGCCGGCGAGAGCGTCGACGTGAAGCCGGGCAACGCGATGCCGCTGGGCTCGATGCCGGTCGGCACGATCGTCCACAATGTCGAGCTGAAGCCGGGCAAGGGCGGCCAGATCGCCCGTTCGGCCGGCGCCTATGTCCAGCTCGTCGGCCGCGACCAGGGTTACGCGATCCTGCGCCTGAACTCGGGCGAGCAGCGCGTCGTTCACGGCTCGTGCTTCGGCACCGTCGGCGCGGTCTCGAACCCCGAGCACGGCAACATCAACGACGGCAAGGCCGGCCGCTCGCGCTGGCGCGGCAAGCGCCCGCACAATCGCGGCGTGACCATGAACCCGGTCGACCACCCGCACGGCGGCGGCGAAGGCCGCACCTCCGGCGGCCGCCATCCGGTGACCCCGTGGGGCAAGCCCACCAAGGGCAAGCGGACCCGCACCAACAAGGCGACCGACAAGTTCATCATGCGCTCGCGCCATCAGCGCAAAAGCTAAGGAAAGGGCATAGATATGACCCGTTCAATCTGGAAAGGCCCCTTCGTCGACGGCTATTTGCTCAAGAAGGCGGACAAGGTGCGCGAAAGCGGCCGCAACGAGGTAATCAAGATGTGGAGCCGTCGCTCCACCATCCTGCCGCAGTTCGTCGGTCTTACCTTCGGCGTCTACAACGGCCAGAAGCATGTTCCGGTCAATGTGACCGAGGAGATGGTTGGCCACAAGTTCGGTGAGTTCTCGCCCACCCGTACCTATTATGGCCACGGCGCGGACAAGAAGGCGAAGAGGAAGTAACGATGGGCAAGGCCAAGGCACCGCGCAAGCTTGCCGACAACGAGGCACGCGCCGTCCTGCGGACGATCCGTATCAGCCCGCAGAAGCTGAACCTCGTTGCCGCGCTGATCCGTGGTAAGGCGGTGGACACCGCACTCGCCGACCTCGAATTCTCGCGCAAGCGCATTGCGTCGACCGTGAGGAAGACGCTGGAATCCGCAATCGCGAACGCCGAGAACAACCATGGTCTCGATGTCGATTCTCTGGTCGTCGCCGAGGCTTATGTCGGCAAGTCGATCGTGATGAAGCGCTTCCAGGCCCGCGGCCGCGGCCGCGCCTCGCGCATCGAGAAGCCGTTCTCGCATCTGACGATCGTCGTGCGCGAAGTCGAAGAGAAGGAGGCCGCATAATGGGTCAGAAAATCAATCCGATCGGCCTGCGTCTCGGCATCAACCGCACCTGGGATTCGCGCTGGTACGCCAACACCGGCGAGTACGGCAAACTGCTGCACGAGGATCTCAAGATCCGCGAGTATCTCGAGAAGGAGCTGAAGCAGGCTGCCGTTTCGAAGATTGTCATCGAGCGTCCGCACAAGAAGTGCCGCGTGACCATTCATGCCGCGCGCCCCGGTCTGATCATCGGCAAGAAGGGCGCCGACATCGAGAAGCTGCGCCGCAAGCTGACCGAGATGACCAAGTCGGAAACGCACCTCAACATCGTCGAGGTTCGGAAGCCCGAGACCGACGCCAAGCTGATCGCCCAGTCGATCACGCAGCAGCTCGAGCGCCGCGTCGCTTTCCGCCGCGCCATGAAGCGCGCGGTGCAGTCGGCGATGCGCCTCGGCGCCGAAGGCATCCGCATCAACTGCGCGGGCCGTCTCGGCGGCGCGGAGATCGCCCGCATGGAATGGTACCGCGAGGGCCGGGTTCCGCTGCACACGCTGCGCGCCGACGTCGACTACGGCACGGCCGAGGCAAAGACCGCCTATGGCATCTGCGGCGTCAAGGTGTGGGTGTTCAAGGGCGAGATCCTCGAGCACGACC
>JBLJBS010000182.1:0-5388 GCA_047637695.1 Aquamicrobium sp.
TTCATGGTCAAAACCATACTTCAAGGTGGACCCGTTCAATGGGGGTGGATCAGTCGAACGCCGCCGTTTCCACGCCGGAAGCGGCGACCAGCGTTTGCAGCGATCCTTCAGCGGGACATTTCTGATCGGCTTAGGGCTGCCGATCAGGCTTCGCGGGTACGTCGACGCCCGCATCCTCGCCCCGGTCGTCCGCTGGAGACCTTTCCGCCTCGGCTTCATTGTCCAACGCACCCTGGATCATCTCCTCGGTGACCCGCAGCTCGGCCGTCGCGGGAGACATCGGCGTCACCGGCGCGAAGGGCGCCGACGGCGCCGCCGCCACCACGGCGCGGCGTCTCCAGGTAAAGAACGCCAATAGCAGAAGATTGAGAATGGCCAGCGCCCAGAACAAGCCGGCCTCACCAACCTGCGCCATCACGGGCGAGATGATCAAAGGGCTGATCGCCGACCCGAGCGAGTTGATGAGCAGCAGGCCCTGGATCATCCTCACCAGAGAATCCGGAGATGCGCTGTCCGCCGAATAGCTCACGGCAACCGGATAGATCGCGAAAATCCCGCCACCCAGAAGGAAGAAGAGCACGTACAGGAACGGCGACGAGGACGGCGTGTAGATGATGGCGAGCGAGAGCAACGTGCAGGTGACGCTCAGGCCGATCAGCACGATGCGGCGATCCTGGCGGTCGGACCAGCGCCCGACGGGATATTGCAGCAGCATCGCGCCGAAGATGACCACCGCCATCATCAACCCGACATCGCCGACATTCAGCCCGATGCGCTGAAGGTAAAGCGGAAGCAGCGAATAGATCGCCGCGATGGCGATGCCTGAGCCGAAGCAGCCGATGACGCCGCTTGGCGTCATGCGAAACAGCTCGACCGGCCTCAGCGTCTCGACGCGCTCGACGACAGGCATCGTCCTCGGCAGTATGACGATCGGCAGCACCGACAGCGAGGCGAGCATGCCGGCCGCCATGAACGGCGCCGTCACGCCCCAGCCATCGATGACGCCGAGATGAAGCTGGCCGAGCATGCCCGAGCCGTACAAGGCGATCATGTAGAGCGCCAGAACCCGGTCGCGGACCTTCTGGTCGGCGCTCAGCAGCAGCCAGCTTTCGATGACCAGAAACACCCCGACCGTGGCCCATCCGTAGATCAGTCGCATTCCGAACCATAGCCATGGATCGAGATGCATTCCTTGCAGCAGGACGCTGACGGCGACGAGCGAGGCGAACCCGGCATAGGCGCGGATATGCCCGATGCTTCCTATCAGGCGATCATGGAACAGCGCACCGATGGTCAGACCTATGAAATAGGCCGACGAGACGATGCCGATAACCGTCGTCGAGGCGCCTGCGGCGTCCAGTCGTAGCGGGGTCAGCGAGGATATGAAGCCGTTGCCGACGCTTACGATGAACAGCCCGAGCAACGGCGCCAGCAGCAACGCCAGCATTTGTGGGACATGACGACCTCGAAGACAGTAAATGCTGCGCAATTATCGATTTCCAGGCGGATCATCCACCTATCGACCGGCGCGACCGCCCGATCGTGAGATCGGCATGACAACGCATGTTTGCCGTGGTTCGGGCCGTCGCACCAGCCGCAAATCCAACGTTCGACGAGATATATCTGTGCAACTGTTTTTCGAGCGGCAATATCTCTCGGTCGACGGCACCTATGCTGTGAGCGTTTCGACCGATAACCCGGTGAAATATCGTTGATTTCCGCTCGATTCTCGTGCCTCATCCCGGCGCCATGGAGCAGACGCAGTTGCCAGTTTCACACGGTGAGCCACGCCGTTCTTCCGATCCCACGCCGGCTTGCCGGGCTTACGGTCGGGGTGAGGTCGCCTGCCCGGCCGGAGGACGGTTGTTCTTGCGCGCGTCACCGGCTCAAGGCGCCTGCAATCGATCCCCTATCTTCTCTTCCGGTTCAGCCGCCATTGACCAGCGCCAGGATCAAGCGGTGGACATTGCCGCCATCGCTCATTTCATCCCGGTCGAAATCGCGGCTTTTCTGACGCTGCGCCTGCGACAAGGCGCCGAGTTTGCCTTGCAGCGCCTCCCGCACCTTCCTGCATTCGCGGTCGTCGGACGCGGTGAGGCCGACGGAGACGGCCTCGATTTCGCGCACCATGTCGACGATGATGTCGCCATGCACCTTCTCATGCGCCGTGATGCCGGCAAGGAAGGCCTGCCACGCCTGCTTCGTCACCGCCGGCAGTTCTGCGGACGCTTTTGGCAGGCGATAAGTGATGGTGAGGCTCGGCCGTGCCGTGACGAGCTTGCAGGAACCGTCCGGCTGTGGGCGATAGTCGCGCGACCACAGCAGCTTGAAATCGGTGAAGGCGATGGCCCTGCCGACGCCCACCGTAGGCCCGTTCTCGCCGATCGACCGATAAAGCTCGATGCCGGTGCGGCCGGAGACGCGATAGTGCTCGACGCGCTCGACAGGCTTCCAGCCGGCATGGGCAAGGGGGACCGCTGCCAGGACGGCAAGGAAAGCCGATGCGCGAAGGCCCTGTTTCATCATCCGGTTCCACTCCGTCCAGTCATCCCGCTCCGCGCCCGAAACCGGCGGCGCGGGAGTTGCGGCAGCACAAATCATATGTCTCGATCATCGATACAAGGGGAGCATAATCATGGCCGATAGCGGCGCAATCGAAACAAGCCACGGAAAGATCACCTATGTCCAGTCGCGGGAAGACGGCCCGGCGATCCTGCTGATCCACGGCAATTCGAGCAGCAAGGAGGTTTTCGCCGGCCAGATGGCCGCGCCGGAACTGTCGCGCTGGCGTCTCGTCGCCATCGACCTGCCCGGCCACGGCGCCTCGGACGACGCGGCGGAGCCTGGGCGCAGCTACACCTTCTCCGGCTATGCCGGCATGGTCGAGGAGATGGCGGCCGCCCTGAAGCTCGAACGGCCGGTGGTGTTCGGCTGGTCGCTCGGCGGACATATCGCGCTCGAGCTGATCGGGCGTGGCTTCGACGCCAGAGGCGTGTTGATCAGCGGGACGCCGCCGGTGAAGCCCGAGCTCGAATCGCTGATGGCGGGCTTCAACATCGATCCCTCGGCGGAAAACCTGACCGGCAAGCGCGATTTCTCGGACGAGGAGGCACTGGCCTACGCCACCCACACCTCGGCCGTCGACGGGGTGCTCGACCCGCATCTGCTCGCCATGTGCAGGCGCACCGACGGTCGCGCCCGCGAAACCATGTTCGGCTCGGTGGTGCAGGGTCAGGCGCTCGACGAGCGCGAGATCGTCGAGACCACGCGGGTGCCGCTCGCCGTCGTCAACGGCATCGACGACGTCTTCATCCGCCCGGATTATTTCGAGGGCCTCGGCTGGTCGTCGCTGTGGCCGGAAGGCGTGGTGCGGCTGGAAGGCGCGGCGCACGCGCCGTTCCTGCAACAGCCGCAGGAATTCAACGCGCTGCTGGCGAAATTCGCGGCAAGCGTCTAGCGTTTCCTGCACGCCAGTTCTCGAGGAGGAGACGATGTTCGACAAGATCCTGATCGCCAATCGCGGCGAGATCGCAGCCCGTGTCATCCGCACCGCCCGCCGGATGGGCGTGGCGACGGTCGCCGTCTATTCCGATGCCGACGCCAATGCGTTGCATGTGGCGATGGCCGACGAAGCGGTGCATATCGGCCCCTCCCCGGTTGGCGAAAGCTATCTCGTCGCCGAGCGCATCATCGCGGCGGCGAAGGAAACCGGCGCGCAGGCCATCCACCCCGGCTACGGCTTCCTTTCGGAAAACCCCGGCTTCGTCGAGGCGGTCGAGGCCGCCGGCCTCGTCTTCATCGGCCCGTCGGCGAAAGCGATCCGTGCCATGGGCCTGAAGGACGCGGCCAAGCGGCTTATGGAAAAGGCCGGCGTGCCGGTGGTGCCCGGCTATCATGGCGAGGGTCAGGAGATCGTCATCCTCGCCTCACATGCGCGCGAGATCGGCTATCCGGTGCTGATCAAGGCGCGGGCCGGCGGCGGCGGCAAGGGCATGCGCAAGGTCGAGCATGCCGACGACTTCGCCGAGGCGCTGGCCGCAGCGCGGCGCGAGGCCAAGGCCGCCTTCGGCGACGACCGGGTGCTGGTCGAAAAATATGTCGAGAAGCCGCGCCACATCGAGGTGCAGGTGTTCGGCGACAATCACGGCAATGTCGTCCACCTCTACGAGCGCGACTGCTCGGCCCAGCGCCGCCACCAGAAGGTGATCGAAGAAGCCCCCGCCCCCGGCATGACGGAAGCGATGCGCGCGGCGATGACCGATGCGGCGGTGAAGGCGGCGAAAGCCATCGACTATTCCGGCGCCGGCACCATCGAGTTCATCGTCGACGCCTCGGAAGGCCTGCGCCCCGACCGCTTCTGGTTCATGGAGATGAACACCCGCCTCCAGGTCGAGCATCCGATAACGGAAATGGTCACCGGCGTCGATCTGGTCGAATGGCAGCTGCGCGTGGCGGCCGGCGAGACATTGCCGAAAACGCAAGCGGAGATCGCGCTTTCCGGCCACGCCTTCGAGGCGCGGCTCTACGCCGAGGACGCGGGCAAGGGCTTCCTGCCGGCGATCGGCACCCTGCACCATCTGCGCTTTCCCGAAGGTCCGGGCATACGAATCGAGACCGGCGTGCGCGAGGGCGACGCGATCTCCCCCTTCTACGACCCGATGATCGCCAAGCTGGTCACACACGCGCCGACCCGCTCACAGGCGCTCGATACGCTGCGCGGCGCGCTTGAACGAACCGAAATCGCCGGCTCGGTGGTCAACACCGCCTTTCTCGCGGCGCTGGCTTGCGACCCCGATTTCGCGGCCGGCAATGTCGATACCGGCATGATCGGTCGGCGGCAGGACGAATTGACGGCGACGCCGGCGGCGACCGCCCGCCACGCCGCCGCCGCCGCGGTTGCGGCCGAAGAGCTTTCGCCGGAACCGGCATCGCCCGAGCCATGGGTGGCGCTGGCCGGCTACGCCCATTTCCAGCCGCTGGCAAGGACGGTGACGCTCAACCATGACGGCCGGGAAATCATGGCCCGAATGGCGGTCGCGGCCAACGGCAATGTGCGGGTCGATACGATGGGCGAGACCGTCTGGCTCGGTTCCGCCGGCGGGCGGCCGGCGGCTGCGCGCTGGCCCGGCCATGTCAGCGTCTTCGCCGGCGCGGCCAGCCATACATTCGCTGTCCACGATCCCTTCGCCGAGGCGGAAGCGGCCATGGGCGGCGGCGATGCGCTGCGGGCGCCGATGCCGGGGCTGGTCAAGCTGACGCGGGCAGCGGCCGGCGACAGCGTCAGCAAGGGCCAGCCGCTGCTGGTGCTGGAAGCCATGAAGATGGAGCATACAATCGCCGCGCCGCATGACGGCGTGATCGAGGAGATCGTGCCCGAGGGGGCGCAGG
>JBLJBS010000183.1:0-30859 GCA_047637695.1 Aquamicrobium sp.
ACCAATGCCGAGCGCGCCACCGACTGGCGCGGCAACAACAACATCGCCGAATCGACCTTTCGCCAGATGGAGGGCGAGCCGCACCCGGTTCCCAGATGGGTGGTGATGAGCGCCGGCACCGGCGGCACGGCGGCAACCATTGGCCGCTACATCCGCTACCAGAACCTGTCGACGCGACTGTGCGTCGCCGACGTCGAGAACTCGGTCTTCTTCGATTCCTACCAGCGGGGCGATTGCACCATCACCTCGGCGCTGCCGTCGCGGATCGAGGGCGTCGGCCGGCCGCGCGTCGAGCCTTCCTTCGTGCCGGGCGTGATCGACTGCATGCTGCGCATTCCCGATGCGGCCTCGATCGCTGCCGCCCACGTGCTGTCGGAGCGTCTGTTCCGCCGCGTCGGCGGCTCGACCGGCACCAATTTCATGGCGCTGCTGTGGATCGCGGCGCGGATGATGCGGGAAGGCACGCAAGGATCGCTGGTGACGCTGATCTGCGACAGTGGCGACCGCTATGCCGCGACCTATTACGAGCCAGGCTGGCTCAAGACGCACGGCATCGACATCGCGCCCCACAAAGCCAGGATCGAGCGTTTCCTCGACACCGGAACCGGGTTCGAAGAAATGTTCTGAGCGTTTTACGGCAAGGTCGAGGTGCTCGGCGCTCCATAGGCGTGGCAAGCAAACAGGTGGCCGACAAGACAACCGGAATGCAGGCAGAACCCGTTGCCGGTCCGTCCCGCACATACGTTGCAAGGCCGCGAGGAAAGGACCATAGACCCTCCGTCGCGACCCCGGAACATTTCGCGCCGAACGACCTCGAAAGGAAATATCCGACATGCCGGTGTTCAGGCTGGAAACCATGCTGAAGCGTATCGGCATCGACCGCTACATGATGCTGCTTGCGCTGACGGTGGTGCTGGCGACAACCCTGCCGGCACAGGGGGATTTTGCCGCGATCCTACGCCATGTAACCTACTGGGCGGTTGCGCTGCTGTTCTTTCTCTACGGCGCAAAGCTCTCGACGGCGGTGGTTGTGACCGGTTTCGCCAACTGGAAGCTGCAGCTCGCCTGCCTGCTCTGCACCTTCATGCTGTTTCCGTTGCTGACGCTGGCGGCAGCGCCGTTGACGTCGGCTTTCTTTCCCGCCGCCGTCGTCATCGGCATTCTCTACATCGGCTGCATGCCCTCGACGGTGCAAAGCTCGATCGCCTTCACCTCGATTTCCAACGGCAATGTCGCAGGCGCAGTTTGCGCGGCATCGATATCGAACCTGATCGGCGTTGTTCTTTCGCCGCTTCTGCTGATGGCGCTGATCCCGTCGGCTGCCGAGATCTCCATCGATCCGTCAGCGATCTGGAAGATCGCCCAGCAGATCGTGCTGCCTTTCGCCGCCGGTCAGCTCTGCCGGCCGTTTCTGGCGGATTTCCTCAACCGTCACAAAGCACCGACGATGATCGTCGATCGCGGCTCGATCCTGTTGATCGTCTATTCGGCCTTTTCCGTCGGCGTGGTCAACGGCATCTGGCATGTCATGCCATGGCAGGCCGTCGCCGGTCTCGTGCTGTTCTGCGCGCTGCTGCTTTGCGTGGTCATGCTGATCGGTATCGGCACCGGGCGTCTGGCCGGAATGAACAAACCCGACCTCCTGGCGCTGTTCTACTGCGGCTCGACCAAGAGCCTCGCCACCGGCCTTCCGATGGCGGGGATCATCTTTGCCGGGCAGGATATTTCGCTGATCGTCCTGCCGCTGATGCTGTTTCACCTGATTCAGCTTATCGTCTGCGCCATTATCTCGCAGCGTGTAAGGGCCTGAACCGAAGGAGCGTGCGAGTGACCGATTTCGATCATGCCGTGATCAATGTGCTCGGCCGGATGGACGAGGCGGCGGCGCATTATGAAAGGCTGGGTTTTACCCTGACTCCGCGCGGCCACCACACGCTGGGGTCGATCAATCATCTTGCCGTCTTCGGCGACAGCTATCTCGAGCTGCTCGGCTATGCGCCGGGAGAGCGTGAAAAACGGGCCGAGATGTGGGTGCATCCGCCGGGTCTGACCGGCCTTGCCTTCCGGACCGGCGATGCCGCAGCCTTGCATGACGAGTTGCAGGGCAAAGGGGTTCCGGTCGAACCGTACAAGGATTTCTCGCGCCCGGTCGCGATCGACGGGCAGGAGAAGACCGCCAGTTTCCGTACCTTCCAGATCGACCGGGGCGAGGTGGCGAATGGCCGTATCTTCTTTTGCCAGCACAACACGCCCGAACTGATATGGCGCAGCCAGTGGCAGGCCCATGCCAATGGTGCGAGCGGGATTGCCGCCGCCACCATCGCCACGGGCGATCCGTCACGTCTGGCCGCGATACTCGGACAGGTGCCGGGTGTAGGAGGTCAGGGCGACCTGCGTGCCGGCCGTACAGCGCTGCGCATCGTCGAGCCGGAAGAATTCGCCGCTAAGTTGCCCGCCGGGATCGGCTTGCCGGGGTTTGAGGGCGGGGCAATGCGCATGGTCGCGCTCGATCTCTTCACGGCATCGCTGGAAGCCACCGCCGCCTTCCTCGCGGGACGGGGCGTGCGGTTCATGCCCGGCGACGATGCCATAACCCTTCCGCCTGCGGAGGCGCTGGGACTGGTGCTGCGTTTCGTCCCTGAAAGGTAGGGCGAGAAAGGCGCGCGAAGCCGGCCTTCACGTCTGGACCGACCAGTCCTCCGGCCGCCAGTCCTGCACGAAATGTTGCGGCGAGACCTCACGCAGCGGCAGCTTGATCGGCACGTAGCCGGCAGGTCGTACGGGATTGCGAATCTCGGCGTCCGAGGGCGGATGCGGCGGTCGTCGGCGAGCAGGATCGGGGATCGGCACCGCTGCGAGAAGCCGTTTCGTATAGGGATGGCGCGGCGTTTCGAAGATTGCCGCCCGCGGGCCCGTTTCCACGATCTCTCCCAGATACATCACCGC
This sequence comes from Aquamicrobium sp., assembly GCA_047637695.1. GTDB lineage: Bacteria > Pseudomonadota > Alphaproteobacteria > Rhizobiales > Rhizobiaceae > Aerobium. The sequence continues at coordinate 2,947 of JBLJBS010000183.1, forward strand.
CACCCGGTGCGCGACCCGCTCGACCACTGCCATGTCATGGCTGATGAAAAGGAAGGCGAGACCGAGGCGGGCCTGAAGATCGAGCATCAGGTTGAGCACCTGTGTCTTGACCGCGACGTCCAGCGCCGAGACCGCCTCATCGGCGACGATGATGCGCGGATCGAGCGCGAGCGCGCGAGCGATGCAGATGCGCTGGCGCTGCCCACCGGAGAATTCGTGAGGAAAACGGTCCGCCATGTCGGCGGAAAGACCGACCATGGCAAGAAGTTCGCGTGCGCGGGCCGCGGCATGCGATGGCGCCATCACCTTGTTGATGACCAGCGGCGCGGCGACGGATTCGCCGACCCGGATGCGCGGATTAAGGCTCGCGAATGGGTCCTGGAACACCATCTGGATGTTGCGGCGCATATCGCCGAGGTCGCCGCTGGGCACATGCCTGCCATCGAACGAAACTTCGCCCGCGATCGTCCGTGTGAGACGCATCACCGAGCGTCCGAGCGTTGACTTTCCGCAGCCGGATTCACCGACCAGCGCCAGAGTCTCGCCGGGTTGCATGGTCAGATCGACATTCTCCACGGCATGGACCCGCTCGCGAACGCGGCGCAGGATGCCCGAATGGATGTCGAAGCGGGTGGTCAGGCCCTTGACCGAAAGAACCGGCGGCACGTCGCGGCGGACGGTGTCGACGACCGGCGGTACTTCGCTCGCGTCGCCGGTTAGCGGATCGATCTGCGGGAACGGGCGCGGCAGTGCCTCGCCCTTCATCGATCCGAGCTGCGGAACTGCGGTGAGGAGACCGCGCGTGTAGGGATCGCGCGGGGAGCGGAACAGGTCGACGGTCGCCCCCTGTTCGACCACCCTGCCATTGTGCATCACCACGGTTCGGTCTGCCATTTCCGCGACCACGCCCATATCGTGGGTGATGAAAAGGATCGAAGTTCCCTCTTCCTGCTGCAGCAGGCGCATCAGGTCGATGATCTGGGCCTGCACCGTCACGTCGAGCGCCGTGGTCGGTTCGTCGGCGATGAGCAGCCTGGGCCGGCAGGCCAACGCCATGGCGATCATCACCCGCTGTCGCATCCCGCCCGACAGCCGGTGCGGATACTCGGCCAGCCGCTTCTGCGCCGCCGGGATGCGCACTTTCTCCAGCAATTCGCCGGCGGTTCTCAGCGCCTGCGAGCGGGACAGGCCACGATGGCGCCGCAACGCTTCGGAAAGCTGGTAGCCCACGGTCAGGACGGGATTGAGAGAGGTCATCGGCTCCTGGAAGATCATGCCGATCTCGTTGCCGCGCACGTCCTGCATCTCGCGCTCGCCAAGTGCGAGCAGATCGCGCCCGCCGAACAATGCCCGTCCGCTCACCTCGCTGTGACGCGTGTCGAGAAGCTGCATGACAGACATTGCCGTGACGCTCTTGCCGGAGCCTGACCCGCCGACCACCGCCAGCGTTTCGCCTGCGTTCACGTCGAACGATACGCCGTGGACGACCGGGTGGCGGTGGCCCCTGGCGCCGAAGGAGACCTTCAGGTCCTGAATGGAGAGGATGCTCATCTAGACGCCCTGTTGCGGCGCTGCGGCGCGTGCCCGGCCGCGTGGATCAAGCAAGTCGCGCAGACCGTCGCCAAGGAGGTTGAAGCCGAGGCAAGCCAGCATGATCGTCAGTCCCGATGCAAAGCTGAGCCAGGGGGAACTTGTCAGGAAACGGGTGCCGTAGGCCAGCGTGCCGCCCCATGTCGGCGCGGGCGGCCGCACACCGAAGCCGAGGAAGCTCAGCGCGCTTTCGGTGATGATGGCGGTGCCGAAGCCCAGCGTTGCCAGCACGATCACCGGGCCGAGCGTGTTGGGCAGGATCTCGCGAAAGATGATCCGCCCATGCGAGGCGCCGGCCGAGCGCGCGGCGTCGATGAAGGGCAGCGAACGCAGGCTGAGCGTCGAGGCGCGGATGACCCGCGCATATTCGGTCCAGAACACCACCGCCATGGCGACGACCAGGTTTGCTGTTCCCGGGCCGATGATCGCCACCACGGCCATGGCGAGGATCAGGGCGGGGAAGCCGAGGAACAGGTCGGTGATGCGCATCAGGACCATGTCGACCCAGCCGCCGAAATAGCCGGCGGCAAGCCCGACGACCGTGCCGAGGACAACGGACAGCGCCACTGCCGCCGCGGCGACGCCCATCGAGACGCGCGCGCCCATCGCCAGCCGGGACCACAGGTCGCGGCCGAAATTGTCGGTGCCGAGCCAATGGGACGCGCTCGGCCCCTGAAGACGGTTCGCCATGTCCATCTGCTCCAGCCCGTGGGTGACGAGAAGCGGCGCGAACAGCGCGATTCCCGTCAGAGACAGGGTGATGACCAGTCCGACGGCAAGGGATGGATTGCGCAGTATCATTGCCATCATCCGCTCATCCCAGCTCGATGCGCGGATCGACGAGGCCGTAGATCAGGTCGACCGCCAGATTGACCAGCGCGAACATCAGCGCGAAGGTTACAAGCAGCCCCTGGATCAGCGGCAGGTCGCGCTGCGATACGGCGGTGATGACGAGCTGACCGAGGCCCGGCCAGGCAAAGATGCTTTCCGTCAGGACCGCGCCGGCGAGCAGGACGCCGAAACGCAGGCCGATGACGCTGATGATCGGCAGCAGGGCGTTGCGCAGCACATGCACCAGCAGCACGCGCGCCCTGCCAAGCCCCTTGGCGCGGGCCGTGCGGACGAAATCCTCATGCATGACATCGAGGATCGAGGCGCGCACCAGCCGGCTGATGATGGCGGCCTGGCCCAGCCCAAGCGAAAGCGCCGGAAGGAAAAGATGCGAAAGCGCGCTCTTCAGCGGAGCGACATCGCCCGTCAGCGCGCTTCCGAGCGCCGGCAGCAGCGGTGCGCCACGGCTGATCGCCGGCAGCAGGCCCAGCGAGACGGCAAAGACATAGACGAGCATCACGCCGAGCCAGAACACCGGCATCGAGATGCCAAGCTGGGCAAGGAACATCAGGGCGACATCGATGAGGCTGCCACGCCACAGCGCGGCGAGGATGCCGAGAATGAGGCCGATGATTATGGCGATCAGGATCGCCGCGACGGCGAGTTCCAGCGTTGCTCCCAACCTTTCGACAATGATCTCGGCCACCGGCCGGCGCTGGAAGATCGACTGCCCCATATCGCCCTGGGCCAGCGACCACAAATAGTTACCGAGGCGCTGGAACCACGGTTCGTCCAGTCGCAGATTGGCCCGGGTCTGGGCGATCTGTTCCGGCGTCGCCGCATCTCCCAGCAGCACGGCAGCGGGATCTCCGGGGAAGAACAGCAAAAGGCAGAAGCTGATCGTCGCCATGCCGAAGGCCAGCGGCACGAACATCGCCAATCGTCTGAGCGCGTATGCGAGCACGTCTCTCTCCCCGGAACGGGTCCGCCCGCCGGGCGCATGCCGGGCGGGCGGACGGGTGCTCAGGATTACTGCGCGGCCGGAGCCGCGAGGTCGTTCAGGAAACCGCGTCCATCGGTAGAATAACCCTCAAGTCGCTTCGAGGTGAAGGCATGCAGCTGCATGTGCGAAACGACGTAGTAAGGCACTTCGCTGGCGATGATGGTCGCAGCCTTGCGGTAGGCAGCGGCGCGCTCTTCCACGGTCAATCCGGAACGTCCCGCATCCAGCGCCGCATCGACGTCGGGATTGGCGTATTTGCCCCAGTTGAAATTGCCACTCGAATGAAGCTGGCCATAGAGCGCGCGGTCGGGATCGACGAGATTGCCCCAGCTCAGGAACGAGATCTGATAGGTTCCGCCCTGGTTGCCCTGCATGAAGGTCGGGTAATCGACGGTCAGCACCTTCGCGTCGATGCCGGCGGAAGAAAACAGGTTCTGGAGATACTCGACCGACTGGATGCGTTCGGAGGTTTCGCTGTTGGTGCCGACGGTCAGTTCGAGACGCACCCCGTCCTTGACGCGCACGCCATCGGGGCCGGCAACCCAGCCCAGCGCATCCAGCGCGGCAGTGGCGCCGGCGAGGTCGAAGGTGGGCTGTGCGATGGTCTCGTCATACGCCCACGGGAACGCCGGCATCAGCACCGACTTCGCCGGCATGTCCAGGCCACCAAAGATGACATTCACGATGGTTGGCTGATCGATCAGCGCTGCAATGGCGCGGCGCATCGCCGGATCCGCGAGCAGCGGATCGGCGGTGTTGAAGTTGACATAGGTGAAGGTGACTTCCGGGATCGCCTGATGGCCGAAGCGATCATCCTGCCTGAGCCGCTCGACTTCCGCAGGCGGGATCGGTGTATAGATCAGGTCGAGATCGCCGGCGGCCAGCGCCTGCGCGCGTGCGGTGCCGTCGCCGACAACCACGCCTTCGATGCGCTTCACGGCGGGCTCTCCGCCCCAGTAGTCAGGGTTCGCCGTCAGATTGATCTGGCTGCCGCGAACCCAGCTGTCGAGACGGAATGCGCCGGTTCCGACCGGCCTGGCCCCGAATTCTGCGTTGCCGTCGGCTGCCGCCCTGGAGACGATGCCGAGATCGAGATAGGAGAACAGCGGCGCATAAGGCATCGACAGCTTGATCTCGACAGTCTGCGGATCGAGCGCGGTGATGCTGGTGATCGGCTCGTATAGCGAGCGGAAACGGGCATTCAGCTTGGGATCGAGAATGGTGGTGTAGGTATAGACCACGTCCTCGGCCGTCAGCGGGCTGCCGTCATGGAACTTGACGCCTTCACGCAGATGGAAAATCAGCGTCAGCGGGTCGGGCTGCTCCCATGAGGTGGCGAGCGCCGGCTGCGGCAGGAAGTCCTTGTCGAGCCGCACCAGACCGTCATAGATCAGGTCATTCAGGCGGTAGCTGGTGTGCTCCGCCTGAAGACGGGCATCGAGTGAGAGAGAGTCGACATCCAGCCCGATCCTGACGACCTCGGGCGGAGAGACGAGATCGGCCATTGCCGAGCCGGCCGTCAGCGTGAGTGCGGCGATGGAGCCGATGAGAACGGATTTCAGCGATCGTTTCGAAGTCATTGATTTCCCCTGCTCGAAAGCGTTGTTGCAATTATTCTCTATTTGTCGGCAGTTCTGGTCAGAACGACATTGCCGGCCGTGTCGATCTCGCCGACCCAGCCGGGCAGGATGACGACCGTCGTGTCTTCCTGTTCCATGATCGCCGGTCCGGCAAAATGTGAGCCGGCGGGCAGGCTCTCCCGCGCGAACACCGGCGCTTCGTGCGGCGCTCCTTTCCAGTAGATGCGGCGGCTGTCGCCAGAGGCGGCGACCTTGCCTTCGGTCACTGCCGGCTTCGCCAGCGCCAGCGGCGCCATATTTCCGGTGACGCGAAGACGAATGGTCGTGATCTCAACCGCTGCCTCGGTGTCGCGGAAATGGTAGAGGCGCTCATGCGCGCGGTGAAACCCTTCAATCGCGGCGGCGACGTCCACGGTGTTGCCATCCCAGTCGAGGGGTACGGGCAGGTCGAAAGCCTGTCCGTGATAGCGCATGTCACAGGTGACGGCGATGTCGTGTCCGGTCAGCAATTCGCCTTCCTGCGCGATCCAGGCACGGGCGTCTCCGGCCATCTCGCCGATGCTTTCCGCCGTGGCCGCGGCCGCATTGGCCGGGTCGTTCGTCAGGTCGAGAAACCGGGTGCGGACATAGTCGCGCTTGACGTCGGCCATGATGGCTCCGAGCGCGCACAGCGTTCCCGGATGGGATGGGATAATCATCCGCGTCAGCCCGGCTTCCTCGGCGATCAGGTTGGCCTGGGTCGGGCCGGCGCCGCCAAATGGCAGAAGCGTGAAGCTGCGAAGATCGAGCCCGCGCTGGGCAATGCCCTTGGCCATCTCCGCGACCATCACGGCTGTCGTGACGCGCAACGCGGCCTCGGCCGCACGCGCCGGCCGATCGTCGCCTTCGGGCAGGCCGATGCGCGCACCGATGCCGTCGAGCGCCGCGCGCGCCGCATCGAGATCGAGTTTCATCCGCCCGCCGACGAAACGGTCGGGGTCGATGAAGCCCGAAACGAGGAAGCAGTCGGTGACGGTCGGCTCGGTGCCGCCCTTTCCATAGGCGACCGGGCCGGGATCGGCGCCGGCGCTGGCCGGGCCGATCTTGAGCACGCCATGGGGGTCGACCCAGACGATGGAGCCGCCGCCGGCGCCGATGGCGGAGACGTTGACCACCGGAAGCATGATCGGGAAATCAGCAATATGGGTTCGGTTGGTCGTTTCCGGCTCGCCGGAAGCAATGACGGACATGTCGGCCGAGGTGCCGCCCATGTCGACCGTGACGATTTCGGCCACACCCGAGGCACGGGCGCTTACGGCGGCGGCAACCACGCCCGAGGCAGGCCCCGACAGCAGCGTGTCGATCGGACGTTCGGCCGCGGTGGCAAGGCTGAGCGTGCCGCCATTGTTGGCGGTTATGTAGATCGGGGCGTCCACCCCCAGCGCCTTGACGCGCTGCTCCAGCCTGTTGAGGTAGCTGGTCATGATCGGCTGCACATAGGCGTTCATCAGCGCGATCATGCCGCGCTCGTACTCGCGTTGCTCGGGCCAGATCGTGGCCGATGCCGTGACCGCGAGGCCGGGCATCTGCACCCTCAGCCTTTCGGCCAGCTCCCGCTCGATCTCCGGCCGGCGATAACCATGAACCAGCAGCACCGCCACGGCCTCGACGCCGGCTGCGCGGAATTTGTCGGCCATGGCGCGAATGTCATCGTCGCTGACCTCACCTTCCAGCGTCCCGTCATCGAGGATACGGATGCCTGCTTCGAGGATCAGGCGGCGGCGGACGAGCGGCTCCTCCTTGGGGACAAGATAGGAGAACGCGTTGGGCATCTGGCTTCGGCCGATCTCCAGCACGCCACGCATTCCGCGCGAGACGACCAATCCCATGCGCGCGCCGCGTCGCTGGATGATGGCGTTGAGGCCGATCGTGGTGCCGTGAACGATGAGCTGGACATCATCCGGCGTTCTGCCCGCCCGCTTGAGAAGGTGGGGCAGGCCACGCTCCACCGACGCGGAAGGATCGTGCGGAACGCTGGGTTCCTTATAGATGGTGATGCGGCCGGTCTCCGGGTCTGCGAGCACGAAGTCGGTGAAGGTGCCGCCGACATCGATGCCGATGCGGCAGCCGACAGACGGAATTTCAGGCGATGTCGGCATGTCAGGAACCTGTCGCGGCAAGCGGGGGCAGGAAGCGGTCGAGGGCTTCGGCGAGACGCGCCCGCAGGCGCGCACTGTCGGCGAGGAACGGCGTCAGGTCGGTTATGGCGGGGTCGGCCAGTTCCGGCACGACATGCTCGAACAGCTTGCGGCGAACGGACTGGCGGCTGGCCTTGCGCAGCGCGAACAGCCTGCGGTTCATCTCGCACATCGTTTCGTCGTCGAAGACCTCTTCCCACAATTCGCGGAAGCGTCCGACCGTGAATGTGGCGCCAGCTGGCCGCACGGCGGCTTCGCGCAGGGCAGTCGTGGCGGCAGCATCGACATCGTCGCCGACGATCGCCACGCCGTAGTCGCGCCGTGCCGCCTCTGCCGTCACGAACCCGTCGAGAACGTCCGACAGAACCAGTGCGGGATCGCGCTCGAACGGATCGCCATAGCCTCCGCCGCCCGGCATCAGCAGGGTCAGTGTTTCGCCATGCTGAAGGTGAAGCTCATGGATCTTGGCGATCCGCCGCTCGTCGGGGCGGCCGCGATTGACGATCGCCTGCAGGGTCGCGCCCGGCTGGCCACCGAAGATGCCGAAGGGCGGGAAGCGCAGCCGCTCCATTCCGCGCGCGACGACCACGCCGCTGTCGGTGGCGGAGCGGATTGTGATCATCTGGCCGACACCGCCGCGCCACTGGCCCGGTCCGCCGCTGTCAGGCCGGATGTCATATTCGGTAATGACGAGGGTGCTGTGACCCTCGACCGTCTCGACGGGATGGTTGCGCATGTTGTTGAGCGAGTTGTCGCGGGCATCGACGCCGTCCCTGCCCTGCATCGCCCCCATGCCGCAGCGCATGGGCTGCACGACCTCGACCTTGCGACTGCCGTCATTCAGCGTTTCGGCGAAGGCGAAAGGAACCATGGTGCCGCCGGTCGCGGCCGGCATCATGTCGGGGACGGCCTTGATCAGCGCGCCACCGATGCTGTCGAATAGGCGATAGGGCGCGGAGGCACGCAGATTGACCGCGTCGGGGAATTCGGCGTTGAGAACGGTTCCGGGAGGATTGATGACCGAGATGTTGCGATAGATGCCGGCATTCTTGGGGATTTCGGGATCCTGCGCGGTGATGAAGCCCGTCAGCCTGAAGGTCAGCCAGTACATGCGCTGGCCGGCGGACGGCACATTGTAGGACGTCCTGACCTGCGGATCGGTGCCGGTCACGTCCAGGCCGACGCGGCCGTCGCGCACCGACATGCGAACCCTTACGCGCACCGGCACGCGCGAGATCATGTCGTCGTCCATGTAGTCCCAGAATTCGTAGTCTCCGTCGGGGATGCGGCGCAGGATGTCGCGGGCGCGTATCTCGGCATAGTCCTGAAGGGCGCGCACCGAACGCTCGAAGCTGTCGATCCCGATCTGGCGTACGATCTCCGACAGGCGCCCTTCACCCAGCGCCAGCGCGCCGGCCATCGCCCGCAGATCGGCGATGGTGATGTCGGGAACGCGCGAGTTCAGGCGGATCATCTCGATCAGGTCGTCGTTCTGCACCCCGGCCTTGAACAGCTTCATCGGCGGGATGCGCAACCCTTCCTGGAAAATCTCCGTCAGGGCCGGCGACATCGACGACGGCACCGCGCCGCCGATGTCGGCGCAATGGACGAAGCTCCATGCATAGGCGATCAGCCGGCCCTCATGAAAAAGCGGCCGGATCAGGTTTACGTCCGGCAGGTGCGTCGCAAGACCCGCCGACCGATAGGGATCGTTGGTGATGATGACGTCGCCCGGCACCAGGTCGGGAACCGCCTCGATGGCGGTTCGAAAGTTGCAGTCGACCAGGAATGCGAATGTTGCAGAAGGCGGATAGGCGAAGACGTTGCCGTCGGTATCCAGGATGGCTGTGGCGAAGTCGGCCGCCTCCTTGACATAGGCCGAGCGCGAGGCGCGCTGGATGGCGAAATACATCTCGTCTGTCACCGCGGACAGCTTCCGGCTAACGATCTCTAGCTCTACCGCGCTAAGGGTCATGTTTGCTTCCGGTCTAAATTGGGAATTTGAAATTTGCATTTTAACTTTGGGGAATCAAGCCCGATCTGCATGTCCGGCTAAAGTGGAACAATCCGGTTTCGCAGCCCGTCTTACAAGGAATGCAATGCTATTCAGCGGGCGTTTGGAGGCCTTTGTTTTCCTGCTCTTGCGGGCTCTGCCCCAGGATCGTTCTGGCCGATGGCGCCATCAGGCCGCTGGCCGTAAACGCAATCAGTTCCCGAACCACCGTTTCGGTGCTGGCGTCGCTCGGGCTTCCGGCGAGGCGGACGATGCGCTGGATGTTCGGCGCGAGATCGGCAAGGATGAAGATCATCGACCCGCGGGCGCAGTCGTAACGCCAGATGATCTCCTTGCGCGACAGGTGGGTCAGGATCCGTTCGAGCGCGGTGACGAAGCGTTCGTGAATCCTGTAGCTGTCTTCGGTCTGGAGGTCGTGCGGCGCGGCAGGGCTGGAGCGCGCCTGCATCAAAAGGCTTATGTGAGCACGACCTTCGTGCGTATTGCCGCTTGCCTCGACCATGGGCCGGATCAGCGCGTCGAGCAGGACACCCAGACCCGGGTCGCGGCCGTTGGCAATGCTTCGCTCATAACTGGTAAGCGCCATGTCGCGTGCGTGGTTCACCTTGCCGAGCAGATCGCTCAGAACCTGGCGGATAAGCTCGTCCTTCGACCGGAAATAGTAGTTGACCGCCGCGATGTTCGCTCCCGCCTGATCCGTTATCTCCTTGAGGGTTGCGCCTTCGAAGCCGCGCAAGGAAAATACCTGTACCGCGGCCTGCAGGATGCGTTCGCGGGTTTCCAACTGGGGCGCCGGCCTCGGTCCCTTCACCATAGATTTGGTCCTTCGTTTTCTGCTGCCAGTTTCGGGGCATGCCGGGGCTGGATCAAGTCCGATTGTCCCTTGTCCCGCTTTGTCTGTGATCTCATCTGCGTTCGTTTTCTGTCTCATGGGAAGGCCGGGCTCATGGGAAAGCCGGGGGATGTCGCTTGCCTTCGAATATTCAAATGGATATTTCATATTTATAATTGAATTGTGGATCGGACGTTTCACGTCCAGCCCGATGGAGCGGCGCGTGTCAACATTGAGTGCAGAGTATGACGTGCTTGTCCTCGGTTCCGGCTGTGCCGCGATGGTTGCGGCGCTGCATGCGGCAAGTTCGGGCCTGAGCGTTCTGGTCTGCGAGAAAACCGGCCTTTATGGCGGCACCTCGGCCATGTCCGCCGGAGGTATCTGGATTGCGGCGAACCATCTGGCGCATGATGCCGGAATTGACGATACGCTCGACGAGGCGATGACTTATGTCGCCGCAGCTGCGCCCGAGGGCTGGAATCGAAAGTCGCAATGGCGCGCGCTGCTTGAGGCGGGGCCGCGCATGTTGCGCATGCTCGAAAAGAATACCCCGCTGCGATTTCGCCTGACCGCGGAGCCTGATCCCTACCCGGCGCTTCCCGGTGCCAAGCCTGCCGGGCGCATGATGTCGGTCCTGCCGCTCAGCCGCCTTGCCGCCGGACGCAATGCGCTGCGCGTGCGCGGCTCTACCCTGCCGGAAATCTTCACCTATCACGAGGTGCTGGAGACCGATCTCTACCATAGCCCTGTCTCGACCGTGCTGCGATTGCTGCCGCGCCTGATCGGCCGCGCGGTGACACTTCGTGCGGGGAAGGGGACGGCGATGATGGTGGGGCTTGTGCGCGGCTGCATGGATGCCGGCTGCCGGCTGGAGAACAATGCCCGCGCGATAGAACTGACGCAGGAGGGGGGGCGCGTCTGCGGCGCGGTGATCGAGAAGGCCGGTCGGCGACACAATGTGCGCGCACGCATCGGCACCCTTATCGCCACCGGCGGATTCGAATGGGACGAAGCGATGATGGCCGAGCATTTCGGTGCGCCGCGCCAGTTCATCGGTCCATCGGCCGGCAACACCGGCGACGGACAGAAGATGGCGGCGGCGGCGGGCGCGTCGCTCGGCTGCATGGATCAGGCGACCATCACCGCTGCGATCCCGCGCCGCTATCGCGGACGGCTCCATGGCATGCCGGTTCCCTATCATGCCGAGGAGAACGCCATCGTCGTCAACATGGCCGGGCAACGCTTCGAGGATGAGCTTCACGTCAATATGGGCGAGGCGCTGGACCGGCGCGACCCGGTGACGGGCAGGCTTCTGAACCAGCCGGCCTTCGTCATCACCGATGCCGCCTATCTGCGCAAGGCACCGCTGGTCCGCTTCTTTGCGCGGCTGTCGCCGGGCTGGATGCGCAGGGGTACGACGCTTGAGGAAATCGCCGCGAAGACCGGTATCGATCCCCGGGGCCTTGCGGAATCCGTCTCACGCTACAATCGTTTCGCCGCCACCGGCGTCGATGAGGATTTCGGCCGCGGCAAGACCCAGGACCACCAGAAGGCGGACAAGCGCAAGCGCGCCGGCATGGAGCCGATCGTCCGCCCGCCCTTCATCGCCATTCGCTTCGACCGTTCGTTCATGTCGACAAAAGGCGGGGCAGAAACCGACCATCGCGGCCGCGTATTGCGGCCGGACGGCAGCGTGATCGAAGGGCTTTATGCCGCCGGCTCGGCCATGGCCAACCCGATTGGCACACGCGGCGTCGGCGCCGGAACGACGCTCGGCCCGTTCATGAGCTGGGGCTATGTCTGCGCGGAAGATATGATAGCCCGCGCCGCAGGCTAAAGCATGTCGCCAGAAAGCGGCACCCGGTTTCGGGGCAACGACATGCGTAAAAACAAAAGCTTAAAGCGTAGGAAGCGAATCTGAAAGATCGCGACACGCTTCAGGTCGTTTCGGAGTTTCACGGAAACGCCTAAACGATCCGTCTCTTTGTTTTATAGGCAATTCCGGACGGAAAATCGCTGCGCTTTTTCCTGGGACCGCTTTAAAGCGGCCGAACCTGAGCGAGGCCTTCACGGGTCCGTTCCGGTTGCCCGATCAGGCGCGGCGGACAGAGTGGATCGCGATCGGATTTTGCAGCCGGTCGGACGGTTCGGCGCGGGCGAAGATCGCCTCCAGCACCGGCCAGCCTTCAAGAACCTCGCCGAAGGCCGCAAAGCCGTGACCGTCCGGCTGGCGTCCTCCGCCTTCGTTGAGCGATTCGAGATCGCCGCCCATGCAGAACACGAAGCCGAAACCTGCCGTGCCGATCTCGCGCCGCGCCATCGACAGCGCGCCGCGCCGATGCTGCAACCCGGTATGCGATGTAGGTTCGTGCGGCACGGCTGGTACCGAACGAGGATCATCGAAGCGATGTCCCCATTGGATAACCTCGATTCGATGAAGAATGTCCGGCGGCTGGTTCGCTTCGGTGACGATCCGATAGACCGAAGATCCGTCGAGCGCACCCATATCCACCTGGGCAAGAAAGCCTGACGCCGAGAGCGGCGCGCGCACCTGATCGACACCAACGACGATGCGGCCCAGCGCCGTCTCCACGACGACTTCGACCAGTGCTTCAGCCATTGTTCTGGCCTGCCGCGTCGACAGCCCTTCGCAGGAAATCGAGCACCGTCGGCCACACTTTCTCATTCGCGGCCGCGTCGGCTTGCGGTGTGCCGCCATGGGTCGAAAGTATTCCCGATACCGGGTGCGGTGCGACGATCGCCGTCGTCGGCAAATAGGGGAAGGCGATGACATGCCCGGCCCCGACGCAGCGCAGCCGCTCGACCTGCCGGCCTGCGCCACGCAGCGCATCTTCCATCACGTCGCAATGATAGTCTGTTGGCCACCAGCCATCGTCGGTGCCATGGACAAGAAGGACACGGCCGCGGATGTTCTCAACGGGGATGCGCGAGCGATCCACGGCGGCGCGGTCGGCCATAGCGGTCAGGGTGGCATATTCGTGACGGCGCGGCTCAGGCCCGTTGTCATAGGGAGCATAGGTTCCGGTGCGGTTGCCATCCCACAGATGCGGGAGCGGTTTGCCGTCCAGCGTCCAAGTCGGAGCGAAGCGACCGCGCGCTGGATCGCCCGCGCTCTGCGCGCTGTGAACGCACGATGCCGGCACATAGGCCATCACCGCAGACACCGCCTCGGGAAAGGTCGCGGCGAGCAGCATCACCAGTTCACCGCCACGCGACTGGCCGGTGATCGCGACGAAGTCGTGCAGGGGGCGGGTTTCGCGACGCAACCAGGCAAGCGCATCGCGGAAATATTCCAGCGGCGTGTCGTTGATCCAGTAGGGACGACCCTCGCAGCGGAAATAACCCAGCGCCAGCGCGATATAGCCGCGCGCTGCGTAAAGTGCGGCACGCGGTTCGTTGATGCCGCCGCCGGAGCCGTTCATCACCATGACGGCCGGATGCGGCCCTGGCCCCTCCGGAAGATAGAGCACGCCGCTGATGCCGCCTTCGGATACCACCCTGCGGGTGACTCCGGAGGCGAGAAGGTGCTGCCGCATCGTCGCTTCCGCCCGCTGTCCTCCGGCATCGGCCGTGAATGTCGTCGTTACCGGGACGACCGTCTCTTCGCCGACCGGGGCAGAGGTAGCCGGAGATCTCTCGACCTGCGACCAGATCAGCCCCATCGGCGATACGCCGTCATAGCTGCCCGACACCGGTGCATCGCGTGTCAGGTCTACCATTCCGGTCGCATCGGCGACATAGTCGGTGCTCGCCTGCCACAGGCTGCCTCCCGCGCGGCGGGAAACCGTGCTCAGCCGCACTTGCGCGCCAGGCTTCGCGCCCGTCAGCCTGACCTGGCGGGCAATGTCGATCATTTCATCGGCCGGGGCGACGGAAAGCTCAAGCGCCATGTCGATTGCTTTCAGAATGCGACTGCCTGACCGTCCTTGCGGGGGTCGGAGCCGGCAATATAACCTTCCTCGCCGCAGGCGATGATCTGTGCCCCGCCGAACCCGAACACCGCGTCGGGTGACTCGACGATGATTTCATGGCCAAGATCGGCGAGACCGGCCGCGAGTTGCGGATCGAAGGTCGCTTCCACCGCCACTTTCCGGCCGCTGACAACGCGCCAGCGCGGCGCATCGGCCGCCGCCTGCGGGTTCTGGCCATAAGCCAGGGTTCTCACCGCCATCTGCAGATGCCCCTGCGCCTGCATGGGGCCGCCCATGACGCCGAACGCCATACGGGCTGCCGAGCCGGCGCGATCGGTTGCGAAGCCGGGAATGATGGTGTGGAAAGGCCGCTTCCCCGGCGCGACGCAATTGGGATGATCGGCAGCCAGCGAAAACCCGGCGCCGCGGTTCTGCATGCTGATGCCGGTGCCGGGGACGACGACGCCGGAACCGAACCCCATATAGTTGGACTGGATGAACGAGACCATCCGCCCCTGGGCATCGGCGGCCGCCAGATAGACGGTGCCTCCCGGCCCCGGCGCGCCATAGGCCGGCAGGCCGGCACTGGCGCGATCGATCAGCTTGCGGCGGGTGGCGAGATACCCCTCGTCGAGCAGATCGCCGGGGGCGATCCGCATTGCCTCGATGTCGGCGACATGGCGGTCGGTGTCGACCAGCGCGATCTTCGTCGCCTCGATCATCAGATGAAGGGTTTCGACTGAATCGACCGGACGGTCTTCCAGCCCGAAAGGTTCGAGCAGACCAAGGGCGATCAGCGTGGCGATGCCCTGTCCGTTCGGCGGGATTTCGTAGATGCGTGAATCGCGGAACGGAATGGATATCGGCTCGACCCAGTCGGCGCGGTGAGCCTGGAGGTCCGACAGCGCAAGCCCGCCACCGTGCCTTGCGGCGTGCGTGACGATGCGCTCGGCCAGTGCGCCACGATAGAAGCTTTCGCCTTTCGTGGCCACGATCTCCTCGAGCGTCGCGGCGAGCTCGGGGCGGCGGACGATCTCGCCCGCCTTCGGCGTTTTGCCGTTTGGCATGAATTCTTCGGCAAAGCCGGGCTGCTGCGAAAGAAGCTGCGCGCCATTGGCCCAAAGAATTGCGATAACCGGGCTCACAGGAAAGCCGTCGCGCGCCAGCGAGATCGCAGGGGCCGCAACGACGTCCAGCGGCAGGGCGCCATGACGTTCCCACAGCGCGATCCATGCCGAGACGGCGCCGGGAACCGTGACGGAATCCCACCCTCGTTGCGGCATGGTGTCGTCGCCGGAGAACCGGGCAGGCTCCCATATTGCCGGAGACCTGCCTGACGCGTTCAGGCCGGTGACCTTGCCTTCATCCCATATCAGCGCGAAGGCGTCCGATCCGACGCCGCATCCGGTCGGCTCGACGACCGTGAGCGCCATGGCCGCTGCAACGGCGGCATCGGCAGCCGTGCCGCCGCGCGCCAGCATCGACAATCCCGCCTGTGCCGCCAGCGGCTGTGAGGTGGCAACGACATTTCTTCCCAGAACGGGACTGCGGGAAGAAGGGTAGGGCAAGCCAAAATCCATCGGCGGATTCTTCAATTATGATCGGACGGAGGACAAGCCTTCACTATGCCATATGAAATTCATATTTCAAACTTTCATTTTATCGACGGTTGGAAAATTGGCCTGCCCCCTGTGAGCCGCGACGATAGCGCTTGAAGTCAGGCCCTCGGTCGATCTCCCGCTGCGCCATCTCCCCGATCTCACCGGCACGATGTTCATCAAGTCGGCAGCCGTCTTGTAGACCTGCCTTTGCCAGGCGACCTCATGGCCGATCTGTCGGGTGGCGGTCATGGTTCCGCCCTGCGCTCGTTGGCCGCTCGCATGGCGGCTATGGCTTGCGCAGGAGTTTGCAAGAATCGTTTTCGCAGAGCGGGGAGGACGGGATGCTCACAAGCATCCCGGTTTGCCGCGTACCATTCAGCCGCCGCGCCATTGGCGGAACATTCAGAGAACGCGCTCCCCCGGTTCTCCCCCACTTCATCAGGGGCGTTCTCGCCCTGTTCAGGGGGTATCTGCTGGGGAATAGGGAGTGCTTGACCGCAAAAACCCTTGTACGCCAAGGATTTGAATGGTGCTGCGAGAGAGGATTGAACTCTCGACCTCTCCCTTACCAAGGGAGTGCTCTACCACTGAGCTACCGCAGCCTGCCCTGAAGGTGGCGGACTTCTGCCACAAGCACGACGGGAGCGCAAGCACAGATTGATCCCGGGGAAGAAGGTTGCCGGCCGCCTTCATTTCCTGGCGGCATTGTTCGCCAATCGGCTGTTTCCGCTTCCGATTTCGCCGCCGTGAAGCCGCACGTCGACAGCCTGAAGCGATAGCCTCAATGTGGCGTCGTATGGCCGGAAGGGCCTGCAATTCATTTATCGCCGCGGCTCCCGATCGGCTGGCGAAGACCACCGGCGCGGACATGCACGCGGCCTCATACAAAAACGCCATCGGCGCGATGGCGAAAGCGACCGGCTTCAGGCTGTTTCGCCGATGGTTCCGCTGCGTGTTGCCGGAGCGTGGGGCCCGGTTCCCCTTACACATGCTTCGCGGGCATGACGGCGCGCAGACATAGGCTCAGCAGCGTGCCTCGCGGCTCTGCCAATATGCTCTGCCAATGCGCCGCGCTTCAGCGGCGATCGAGCAGCGCCCGCACCAGCGTTTCATCGACCTCGCCGGTCGCGGCCATGCCGTTGTCCTTCTGGAACGCGGCGATGGCATTCTTGGTCTTCTGCCCCATCAGCCCGTCGGCGCTGCCGGCATTGTAGCCGTTCTTGTTGAGGATGTGCTGGATGTTGCGGATGGCGGCGCGCATGTCGACGCTTGCGGTGACATCCTGGCTCTCGCTCCAGCTCTCGGGAAGCTCCACCGCGTTGGCCTCGGCGTCCATCGGCTTGGCGCGCCACAACTCGGCGGCGGCGCGGGCGTTTTCCAGCTGTTCCGGGCGCAGCGCCCGCGCGATCTCGTCGCGTTTGTCGGCGGCGTCCTTGTCGCCCGCCTTGGCGACGAGCGCGAACCATTTGTAAGCTTCCGGAAGGTTCTGCGCGATGCCGACGCCCTTGGCGGCGAGGATGCCGAGATTGAACTGGCTGTCGCGCACGCCGAGCTCGGCGGCGCGCATGAACCAGCGCGCGGCCGTGGCGTTGTCACGGGCGTTTTCGGCGCTCATGGCATGGAGAACCGCGAGATTGTGCATCGCGCTGGCATTGCCGGCGTCGGCCGCCTGGCGGTACCATTTCGTTGCCGTGGCGAGGTCGCGCGCGACGCCGATGCCCTTCTCGTAGAAGCTGCCGAGGCGGTATTGCGCCGGTGCCAGTCCATGTTCGGCTGCCTGTTCATACCATTGAACGGCTTTGGCCATGTCCTCCTTGACCCCGCGCCCTTCGGCATAGCGGTTGCCGATCTCGTAGAATGCCTTGGGATCACCGGCTGCCGCGGCTTCGCGCAGGGCCACCGGCCCGGCCTCGGCCGGGATCGCGGCGAGCGCCTCGCCGTCCGGCTGCGGCAGGGTATCGAGTTCGGCCACCGGTTCGGTGCCCGGCGTGGCGGTGGCGACCGGATCGGCGATTGCGGCGGTTTCCTCGCGCGCCGGGGCGGCAGCGGTGGTTTCGAGGTCGAGCCAGTCTGACGCGTCGTCCTGCCCGGCGCCCTCTTCAGTCGCGCGCGGTGCTGCGGCCACGGTCGTCGCCGGGGTGGATGGCGCCGCGGTTTCGCCTGCCATTTCGCCCGCCATCTCACCGGCCATGCGGACCTGCGGCGCCGGCGCATCGGAAAGATCGGATGCCTGCGCCGTCTCGGACGGCGTCTCTTCATCGGGAGAGGAGGCGATCGTCGCCGAAGCGGGTGCGCGGGCGATTTCCGCATTGTTGCCGGCAAGGAACAGCCTGCCGCCCTGAAGCGCGGCAAGGGCGATCAGCACCGCCGCCACACCCATGAGCAGCGGCTTGCGCCGGTTCTTCAGCAGCGCGGCAAGCGTCGAGGGCTTGGCCTCTTCCGACCGGGCCGGGCTGCGCTTCATGCTTTCGGCCTCGGCCGCCGCCGCCTGGGCGGCACGGCGGGCCGCGGCGATGAAGTCGGCCTTCGAGGCGTCGCTGCCGGTTCCGCGCGAGGGCTGGGCGCGTTCATCGCGCACCCGGCGCATGATCGCGTTCAGGTCCGGCGCGCCGGAGCCGGGTTCGAGCGGCTGGTTGGCGAGCGCCGGGTCGAGCGGCCCGTCATGGTCGACCATGGGCGCCATGTCGCTGTCGGCCGTCGCCGGCCCGACCCTTGCGGTCTCGCCCTTTGCCAGCCCGATTGCTTCTTCGGGCTTGTCCTTGCGATGGGATAACTTGCGCGCCAGCCCGCCGAGAAGCGATGAGCGCCCTGCCGCCGCCTTCTCCTTCGCCGGTTCGGCGTCGACGGCGGCCATTGCCGCATGCGCGTCGCCGGACAGACCGAGGGACATGCCGGCCGGCATATGCGCCGGCGCGAGCGGCATAGCCGCCGGGTCGGGTGCGAGCGAGGGCGTGCGCGCCACGCCGAGCGCCATATCGCGCGTCAGGTCGCGGAGGGGGCCGGCGGCTTGCGGGTTTGTCGCCGCCCGCGCATTCGCTTCCTCGACGGCGCCGAGACGGTCGACGATCTTGAGAAGCGTGTCGTGGATCGCCTCGAAAGTCCGGGCGTTGCGATCGTCGGAACTGCGGGTCAAGGCCTCGAGCGATTTCAGGTCTTCGGTCAGGCCGGCGACCAGCGCGCTTTCGGCTGCCGTGCCGGAGAAGTTGCGCACCGCGTCTTCCGCCGCGCGTCGCGCCGCTTCGACGACGTCGCTCTTCGAGGCGGTGATCGACTGCTCGATCTTGTCGAGGCGCGGGGTGATGTCGTCGCCGCCGCGCGGCTGCACCGGGCGTGCAATGTGCTCGGCAAGGCCAGCGATCTGCGATTCGAGGCTGCGGATCAGGTCGGGATCGACGGCGGCGGCGCCGGTCGAGGTCTCGATCCGGTGCGAGATGGTGTCGAGCCGCTTTTCGAGGTCGCGGATCGCGCTGTCGTCGGCCTGGGCGGCGGCCTGGCGTTCGAACCGGGCGGCGAGCTCGGCGAAGCGCGCATCCATCGCCGCGATGAACTGGTCGTCGCTGCTGGCACTGGCGGCCGGACGTTCGGTTTCGATGCGGGTCGCGACCTCGTCGATCCTGCTTTCGAGATCGTGGAACAGCGCGCGTCCCTGCGCCAGCGCATCCTCGTGCCGCTGCTCGAGGCGGGTCGATATCGAGGCGAGGCGGTCTTCCAGGCCATGGAAAACGGCGTCGAGATTGGGCAGCGCCGGGGCATGGTCGAGCCGGTCGGCAATGGCGCCGATCTGGCCCGCGAGCCTCTCGATGGTGCGTTCGGGCATGTCGACGCGATGGGCGAGGTCTTCGACGCGGTGGGAAAGCGCGGCAAGCTGGTCGCCGAGATCGCGCACCGCGCCGTCCTGGCTGGTTTCGTCGAACTGGCGGGCGAGCGAGGAGATGCGCGCCTCGATGCGCTCGAACGGCTCGGGATCGAAGGCCGGCGCGCGCGGCGTGTTCAGCGTCGCGGCGATGGCGCGCGAGATTTCGTCGAGGCGCTCGTCGATGGCGTCGAACATCGCCATGTCGGGGCGCTGCGGTTCATGCGAGAAGCGCTCGACCGCGCCTTGCAGAACCCGCATCTTTTCCTCGAGCGAATGCAGCGCGCCCGTGGTCGGCAAAGTGCGCACCGCGCCGCCGATTTCCTCGATGCGGGCGGCAAGCGTCTTGATCGCCGGGTCGACAGTGCCGCGCGAGGTGGCCAGCGTTCCGGCCATGTCGCTGAAGCGGCGGTCGAAGGAGCGCAGCGTTTCCTCGCGCGCAAGCTGGCCCAGCGCCTTTTTCATGCTTTCCATCTCCATTCGCAGCAGATGGAGCTGGTGATCGTCGTCGGAATTCGCGACCCGGTGGATCATCGAGGACAGCCGCTCGAATTCGGCGCCAAGCTCGCTCGCCTGCGCGATCGGGTGGCTCGCGGGCGGGGAAGCGCGCAGCGCGCGCTCGATGTCGGCCTTCAGCGTCGCGAATTCGCGGCGAAGCCCGCTGCTCATCTGGCTGTGAAGCTCATCGCGCAGGGCCTGCATCTCTCCGGCAAGAAGCGGACGCGCCGCGCTCTCCCTACCGGAACGGGGCGCCTCGAATTCTTCGCGGAAGCCGTCGTCGCGGACCCTGTCGTAACGGCCGTGGTCACGCGGCGTGTCGCTGCGCCCGCGTCCCCGCTCTTCGACGCCGGCGCGGCCAAGCTGGCTTTCCAGCCTCTCCAGCGTCATGTCGATCTCGTCGAGGGACGTCCCGACCCTGCGTCTGCGTCCCGCATTGACCGATTCGAGATAGGATCGTTTGTCGCGCATGGAAAGGTCCGCTGCCGCATTGCAGACCGGGACGATCCCGGCCGCTTCCTGTCTGGTCCGCGAAACCTTGCTTCCTGTCCGTCCTCACCGCCTTCCGGTGCGAGGATGCCGTGAAGAAGACGTTTCGCAGATGGGGCCGCGCATCAACAACGGACAGAATAAGCACGAGACCCACGCACGCACCTTTCGCCCAACGTGGTAAACAACCCGTTAACCAAGATTACCGTTTTGGCTGCGCCGCCTGCGCAATTGTCGCTTCCGCTGCGACACTTTTCTCCCTTGCGGCGGAAAATACGGACGCCTATATGCGCCGAAGACAGACCGGAGGGCGCAGGGCCAGCCGGAAACGTGAAATCTGGATCTGGCTGCCCTTCGCCCCGAGGGCATCCGACCGGCGCTCCCGCAGGCGGGAACGCGATTGGGGAAGAAGAGCATGATGAACATGATGACGGCCGGCGCGAGCGCGGCCAATGCCGGCGATGCTTTCGACGGTTATATGCGAATCGGCGACGTTGCGCGCCAGTTCGGGCTGACGTTGCGCGCCTTGCGTTTCTACGAGGACAAGGGGCTCATCGCTCCCAAACGCGAAGGCAATATGCGTCTCTACTCGCAAAAGGACATCGCCCGGTTGAAGATGGTCCTGCTGGGCCGCAAGGCGGGCTTCTCGCTGCGCGAGGTCAAGCAGATCATGGATCTTTACGATCCCGCGAGCGGCAATGCCCGTCAGTTCCGCACCCTGATCGAGAAGTCGGAGCGGCAACTGGTCAAGCTGGAAAAGCAGCGCGCCCAGACGGAAGAGGCCATCAACGAACTCAAGATGGCGATGGGGCAGTGGCGTTCCGCGCTGGCCGCCCGGGCGCAGCCAATGGCGGTCAACGCCTGATCGGGCGCCTGATCGGGCGCTTGCCCCGGGTCCGTTGCCTGACCCGGTTGCGCCCTTGTCGTTGCCGTCGCGTTGACGTGGGTCTTTGTCCCGAGCCTGTAAGGATTTGACGAACTGTGCTTCCGCCGCCCGCCGGCGGAAGCCCTGAGGTATCTGACGTCTCAGGGCGCACGCCAAAGCGAGATGCGTCAAGCTCCGTCGTGCCGACCATCGGTCGTCTCCGCCTGCGCAGGTCCGTGGCCGGTCTGCTGAGGCAATATAACTGTTATATCATAACATGCAAGATTGCCGTGCATTTCGAATGCACGGCTTTTTCGCATTTCCGGGTGAGGTCGAAGGAGTGCCGTCGTTCCTCGCGACAAGGACGCGACAAGGAGATGACCGGGAGATGGTTGGCCGGTGTTATCCTGAAGAGACCAGTGCTATCCTTGAGAGGAGGAACGCGCGCGTATCCATGGCAACCGTGGGATGGCCGCCGGGCGTGGTGTCTTCCCCTGCCATTGTCTCGCGCCAGATGTGGGGGCGCCATGTCGTTTGCCGGATTGGCCGCGGATAGGTCGGGCTCAGGGAGCCGGCTGTCCGGCATGGTCCGGCGGCACCGCACGGAAATTGACGTTTACGCAAACGTCAATTATTGCTATGGTGATTTCGACATTGCTCCTCCCCGCCGTTGCGGCAAGGCTCGCGGCGTGGGTTCGTACGCATCTGGAGGATTTCTGATGACGACCTACAAGGCGCCTGTTGCCGACACGCTTTTCCTTCTCAACGAAGTGCTCGGTTACGAGCGTCATGCGAACCTGCCCGGCTTCGCCGATGCGCCGGCCGACATGCTCGAGGCGATTTTCGGCGAGGCGGCCAGGCTGGCCGAGAACGTCGCCCATCCCCTGAACCGCGTCGGTGACGCGGAGGGCTGCGTGCGCCGCGAAGACGGCTCGGTGACGACGCCGAAGGGTTTCAAGGCTGCCTACGACCAGTATCGCGAGGGCGGCTGGATGTCGCTTTCGATCCCGGCCGAGTTCGGCGGCCAGGGCCTGCCCTATACGATCCATTCCGCGGTCGGTGAGTTCTTCTCCTCTGCCAACATGGCGTTGATGATGTATCCTGGCCTGACGCAGGGCGCGATCGCCGCGATCCTCGAGCACGGCTCCGACGAGCAGAAGCAGGCTTTCGTGCCGAAGATGGCCGAGGGCGTGTGGACCGGGACGATGAACCTGACCGAGCCGCATTGCGGCACCGATCTCGGGCTGCTGCGCTCCAAGGCCGTTCCGACGGGCGACAGCGCTTACAGGATTTCCGGCCAGAAGATATTCATCTCGGCCGGCGAGCACGACATGAGCGAGAACATCATCCATCTGGTGCTGGCCCGCATCGAGGGCGCGCCGGAGGGCGTCAAGGGCATCTCGCTGTTCATCGTGCCGAAATTCATCCTCGACGCCGACGGCAACCCGGGCAAGCGCAATGGCGTCTCCTGCGGTTCCATCGAGGAGAAGATGGGCATCCACGGCAATGCCACCTGCGTCATGAACTATGACGACGCCGAAGGTTATCTGATCGGCGAGGCCAATGGCGGCCTGAAGGCGATGTTCGTGATGATGAACGAGGCCCGTCTCGGCGTTGGCCTCCAGGGGCTTTCGATCAGCGAGATCGCCTATCAGAACGCGGTCGCCTACGCGAAAGAGCGTATTCAGGGCCGTTCGCTCTCCGGCCCGAAGGCGCCGGACAAGAAGGCTGATCCCATCATCGTCCATCCCGACATCCGCCGCAACCTGATGAACATGCGCGCGATCAACGAGGCCGGCCGCGCGCTCGTCCTGTGGACCGCGCTCCAGTCCGACATCGCCCACCGCTCGGGCGACGCGGCGGCGCGGCAGGTGGCCGGCGACCATCTCGGCTTGATGACCCCGGTCATCAAGGGCGTGCTGACCGACAAGGGCTTCGACAACGCCGTCGCCGCCCAGCAGGTGTTCGGCGGCCACGGCTATATCGAAGAGCACGGCATGAGCCAGTTCGTGCGCGACGCCCGCATCGCCATGATCTACGAGGGCGCCAACGGCATTCAGGCGCTCGACCTCGTCGGCCGCAAGCTGGCGCAGAACGGCGGCCGCGCCGTGCAGGCGTTTTTCAAGGAAGTCGGCGATTTCTGCGAGGAAAACCGCGCCGACGACAAGATGGCGCCCTTGACCAAGGGCTTGAAGAAGGGCCTGAACGACCTTCAGGCCGCGACCATGTGGCTGATGCAGAACGCGATGGCCAAGCCCGACAATGCCGGCGCCGCCTCGACCGACTATCTCCACCTGTTTGGCCTCGTTTCGCTCGGCTACATGTGGGGACGCATGGCCAAGGTCGCGCAGGAAAAGGTCGCGGCCGGCGGGGCGACGCCGCTGCACGAGGCCAAGCTTGTCACTGCGCGGTACTATTTTGAGCGCATCATGCCGGAATCGGCGGCGCATCTCGCCCGCATCTCGGCCGGCGCGGATTCGATGATGGCCCTTGCCGCCGACGCCTTCTAGGGAGTAACGGAACAGGACTGTTCAGGTTTGAACGTCCTGCCGCAACGGTGCATCAGGGAGGTGCCAGTGTCGAAGCGACCGGCGGAAATTCTCGATCTTCCGAAGCCCGCCTGGGCGGATGAAGAAGTCGGCATGCTTTACGACATGGCGACGAAGTTTCTCGAGACGGAGATCGCTCCCCGTTACGAGGAATTCGAGAAGGCCGAGATGTTTGACCGCTTAAGCTGGGAGAAGGCCGGCGCCAACGGCCTTCTCTGCGCATCGATGCCGGAGGAATATGGCGGTTCGGGCGGCACCTTCGCCCATGAGAGCGCCATCATCGAGGCGATCAGCCATGTCGGCGTCGACGGCTTCGGCATCGCGCTCCACAACGCCATCGTCGCGCCCTACATCCTCCATTACGGCTCCGAGGGGCAGAAGCGCAAATGGCTCCCGAAGCTCGCCACCGGCGAGCTGATCGGCGCCATCGCCATGACCGAGCCGGGTGCCGGCTCCGACCTGCAGGGCGTCAAGACCCGCGCGGTCAGGGACGGCAACCAGTACGCGATCTCAGGCTCCAAGACCTTCATCACCAACGGCCAGCTTGCCAATCTCGTCATCGTCGTCGCCAAGACCGACCCCGAGAAGGGCGCCAAGGGCACCTCGCTGATCGTGGTCGAGACCGATGGCGCCGAGGGCTTCGAGCGCGGCCGCAACCTCGACAAGATCGGCCTGAAGTCGAACGACACCTCCGAGCTGTTCTTCAACGACGTCCGCGTGCCCACCGCCAACCTGCTCGGCACCGAGGAAGGCCAGGGCTTCATCCAGCTGATGCAGCAGCTGCCGCAGGAGCGGCTGCTGATCGGCACCCAGGCGATCGCGATGATCGAGCGGGCGCTGGCCCTGACCATCGACTATGTCAAGGAACGCAAGGCGTTCGGCCAGCCGGTTCTCAATTTCCAGAACACCCAGTTCAAGCTGGCCGAGCTGAAGACGGAAGCCACCATCGGCCGCGTCTTCTACAATGATTGCGTCGCGCGCCATGTCGCCGGCGGTCTCGATCCCGTAACCGCCTCGATGGCCAAGGCATGGCTGACCGATCTCCAGTGCAAGCTGGTGGACGAGTGCCTCCAGCTTCACGGCGGCTATGGCTACATGAACGAGTATCCGATCGCCCGGATGTATCGCGATGCCCGCGTCCAGCGCATCTATGGCGGCACCAACGAGATCATGAAGCTTCTGATCGCCAGAAGCCTGTAGGGGAGGGGTCGATGCCGAGCCACGGCGCGGAACTGGTGTGGAAGGCCGGGTCGGAGGAGGATTTCCTCGCCGGGCGCTATTCGCGTCGCCATGAAATCCGTTTCGACGGCGGTGCCTCGATTGCGGGGTCGTCCTCGCCTTCGGTGGTGCGCGAACCGTGGAGCGATCCGGCCGCGGCCGATCCCGAGGAGCTTTTCGTCGCCTCGATCGCCTCCTGCCACATGTTGTGGTTCCTCGACTATGCCCGTCGCGCCGGCGTCGGCGTGCGCTCCTATCGCGACGCGCCGTCCGGCGAGATGGCAAAGAACGCCGAAGGCAAGGTTGCTGTGGTCGCGGTCACCCTGCGCCCGCACGCCGAATGCGACGCCGACCGCGCCACGCTTGAAGAACTGCATCACAAGGCGCATGAAGCCTGCTTCATCGCCAATTCCGTCACCAGCGACGTTCGCGTCGAGCCGGTTTTTGAATCTTAAGGACCCATTCCAGCGAATGGCCCGGATACAAGGGAAGGAACGAGATCATGGCTGAAGCCTATGTCTATGACGCCGTACGCACGCCGCGCGGGCGCGGCAAGAAGGATGGCTCGCTGCACGAAGTGCCGGCCGTTCGCCTCGCCGCGAAGGTGCTGGAAGCCGTGCGCGACCGCAACGGGCTGGACACCGCCCAGGTCGACGACATCATCTTCGGCTGCGTCGATCCGGTCGGCGAAGCCGGTTCGGTGATCCCGCGCGCCGCCACCTTCGAGGCCGGCTATGCGGTCGAGGCGCCGGGCATCCAGATCTCGCGTTTCTGCGCCTCCGGTCTCGACGCCGTCAATCTCGGCGCCGCCAAGATCGCCGGCGGTTCGGACGACATCGTCATCGCCGGCGGCGTCGAGTCGATGAGCCGCGTCGGCATGGGCATGTCGGGCGGCGCGTGGTTCATGGACCCTTCGGTCGGCCTGCCCGGCTATTTCGTGCCGCAGGGCGTCTCTGCCGACCTGATCGCCACCAAATACGGTTTCTCCCGCGACGACGTCGACGCCTATTCGGTCGAGAGCCAGAAGCGCGCCGCGCACGCCTGGGAAAAGGGCTGGTTCAAGAATTCCGTCATTCCGGTCAAGGACCAGAACGGCCTCGTCATCCTCGACCATGACGAGCACATGCGCCCCGGCACCGACATGCAGTCGCTGGCCTCGCTCAATCCGTCCTTCGTCATGCCAGGCGAGATGGGCGGCTTCAACGCCGTCGCAATCCAGCGTCACCCCGAGGTCGAGGCGATCAACCACGTCCACCATGCCGGCAATTCGTCCGGCATCGTCGATGGCGCGGCCGCGGTGCTGCTCGGCTCGAAGAGAGCCGGCAAGACCATGGGCCTGAAGCCGCGCGCCCGCATCCGCGCCTTCACCAATATCGGCTCGGAGCCGGCGATCATGCTGACCGGACCGGTCGACGTGACCGAGAAGCTGCTCAAGAAGGCCAAGATGAAAATCTCGGACATCGACCTGTTCGAGCTGAACGAGGCCTTCGCCTCGGTCGTGCTGCGCTACATGCAGGCCTTCGACATCGACCACAACAAGATGAACGTCGCTGGCGGCGCCATCGCCATGGGCCATCCGCTCGGCGCGACCGGCGCGATCATTCTCGGCACCGTGCTCGACGAGCTCGAGCGCCGCAACCTGAACACCGCCCTTGTCACCCTTTGCATCGGCGCGGGCATGGGCACCGCCACGATCATCGAGCGCGTCTGACCGGGCCGGAGGAGACTGTTAAAATGGCTGACTACAACAATTTCAAAGTCGAGACCGACGCCGATGGCATCGCGCTGGTCACCTGGGATATGCCCGGCCGTTCGATGAACGTCTTCACCGAGGAGGTGATGGACGAGCTGGACAAGATCGTCGATCGGGTCGCCGGCGATGCCGCCGTCAAGGGCGCGGTCATCACCTCCGGCAAGGACACCTTCTCCGGCGGCGCGGACCTGACCATGCTCCAGCGCATGCTGGGCCTTTTCGCCGCCGAGCAGGCGAAGGACGAGGACAAGGCGATCAAGCTGCTGTTCGACAATGTCGGGCGCATGACCGGCCTGTTCCGCAAGCTCGAGACCTGCGGCAAGCCGTGGGTTTCGGCGATCAACGGCACCTGCATGGGCGGCGCGTTCGAGATGTCGCTGGCCTGCCATGGCCGCGTCGCGGCCGATAGCGACAAGGTCAAGATGGCGCTGCCCGAGGTCAAGGTCGGCATCTTCCCCGGCGCCGGCGGCACCCAGCGCGTGCCGCGCCTTGCCGACGCGCAGTCCGCCTTGCAGATGCTGACCTCCGGCCAGAACCTGACGCCGAAGAAGGCGAAGGCGATGAACCTGATCCACGAGATCGCCCCCGCCGACAAGCTGGTCGAGACCGCCAAGGCGATGATCAGGAATGGCTTGAAAGCCGTGCAGCCCTGGGACGAGAAGGGCTTCAAGCTGCCCGGCGGCCCGGTCTATTCGGCGGCCGGCGCCAACCTGTTCCCGCCGGCGATCGCCATCCTGCGCCGCGAGACCTACGGCAACTACCCGGCCGCCAGCGCGATCCTGAAATGCGTCTATGAGGGCCTTCTGGTGCCGTTCGACACCGGCCTTCGCATCGAGCAGCGCTACTTCACCGAAATCCTGCGCTCGACCGAGGCGCGGATGATGATCCGCTCGCTGTTCGTCTCGCTGCAGGAACTGAACAAGGGCGCGCGCCGGCCCGAGGGCGTGAAGGAAACCAAGTTCAAGAAGATCGGCGTCATCGGCGCCGGCTTCATGGGCGCGGGCATCGCCTATGTCACCGCAAAGGCCGGCATTCCCATTGTGCTGATCGACCGCGACATGGCCGCGGCCGAGAAGGGCAAGGCCCATTCGGCCGGCCTGATGGACGGCGCGATCAAGAAGGGCCGCG
>JBLJBS010000184.1:0-2764 GCA_047637695.1 Aquamicrobium sp.
CACGACCATCATTGCACTAACAATCAAATTGGACCCGTCCGTGGGGGCCGATCAACCGCACCTATGACAAGACCCGCATCAACTATCCGATGGTCCGCAAGTCCTACCTCGAAGGCTGGCGCACCGGCGACACCAAGCCCGAGCTGCGCGGCAAGGAGGAATTCGTCCGCGTCGACTGGGATACGGCGCTCAAGCTGGCGGCCAAGGCCATCGTCGACACCATCGACGAGCACGGCAACCAGGCGATCCTGTCGACGTCCTATGGCGGCTGGAGCCATGCCGGCATGATGAAGCCCAACGTGCTTCAGGGCAAATTCTTCAACCAGATCGGCGGCTGTACCAACACGATCGGCGATTATTCCGCCGGCGCCAGCCAGATCAGCCTGCCGCACATCATCGGCGACATGGAAGTCTATTCGGCCCAGACGGCCTGGGAGGTCATCCGCGACAACACGGAAGTGTTCCTGCTCGTCGGCTGCGACCCGATCAAGAACAACCGCATTGAATATTCGGTCGCCGACCATGGCATGTACACGCCGTGGGAACAAATCCGTGACAATGGCTGCAATTTCATCTCGATCAACCCGCAAAAGACCGGATCGGACAATTACCTCAACGCGGAGTGGGTGAAGATCATCCCCAACACCGACGTCGCGCTGTTCCTCGCCATGTCGTACCACGTTCTCGAGCAGGGCCTCGACGACAAGGAATACCTGGCGAAGTACACGGTCGGCTCCGACAAGTGGGTCGCCTACGTCAGGGGCGAGACCGACGGCACGCCGAAGACGCCGGAATGGGCGGCGGCAATCACCGGCATCGACGCGGCGAAGATCCGCGAACTGGCCGAGCTGCTCGCGAAATCGAAGACCGAGATCGCCGGCGCCTGGTCGCTTCAGCGCGCCCATCACGGCGAGCTGACCCATTGGGCGATCATCAACTTCGCCTCGCTGACCGGCAAGATCGGCAAGCCGGGCCAAGGCGTCGGCTTCTCCTGGCACTACGGCAGCGGCGGCATGCCGCAATCGGGCGGCGGAACGCCGAACGCGATCAGCCAGGGTCGCAACCTCGTCACGAAATATGCGGTTCCGGCCGGCCGCCTCACCGATGCGCTGGAGAATCCCGAGCAGGAAATCCTCTACAACGGCGTCGCGCGCAAGTTCCCGGACGTGAAGCTGATCTACAATTCCGGCAACAACTTCATGTCGCATCAGCAGGACACCAACCGGCTGATCAGGGCGCTCGGCAAGGTCGAGACCATCATCAGCCAGGATGTGTGGTGGACCGCGGCGACGCGCTGGGCCGACATCGTCTTCGCAGCGGCCTCGACGCTGGAGCGCGACGACATCAGCGCCGGCGGCACCTACTCGAACGATCGCATCTACGCGCTGAAGAAGATCATCGACCCGATCGAGGACAGCCGCAACGACTGGGATATCTTCGCCGACCTTGCCGATCTGATCGGCATGCGGATTCCCTTTATCGAGCAGGAGCAGTTCCCCGAATATATGGACATCATCAAGCTGGCCTATTCGCGGACCACGGCCGCCCAGACGACCTCGTTCGAGGATTTCTGGGAGAAGGGTTACGCGCTCCAGCCTTATCCGCAGAAAGCCCGCGAATGGGTGCGTCACGGCTCGTTCTATGAGGACCCCGAGGCCAACCCGCTGCATACCAAGTCCGGCAAGATCGAGATGTACTGCGAAACCATCGCCGACATGAAGCTCGACGATTGCCCCGGCATGCCGATGTGGCTCGAACCGGCGGAATATCTCGGCAATGCCAGGGAAGGCCAGCTTCACCTCGTCAGCCCGCATCCGTGGTACCGGCTGCACAGCCAGATGGCCAATTCGGAAAAGCTGCGCGATCTCTACATGATCGAGGGTCGCGAGCCGGTGCGCATCAACAGCCGGGACGCCGAGGCGCGCGGCATCGCCGAAGGTGATCTGGTCGAGGTCTACAACGATCGCGGCACGGTCATCGCCGGCGCGGTGGTCTCCGACGAGATCATGCCGGGCGTGGTGTCGATCTACGAAGGCGGCTGGCCGTCGCTCGACAGCAAGGGACGCTGCAACTCCGGCCTCGCCAACTTCCTGACCTCGACCACGCCGTCGTCCGGGCTGACGCACGCCAACACCGCCAACACGGCGCTGGTGTCGATCCGCAAGTGCGAGGACCCGGAAGGCCCCAACCAGGCCTATGACAAGCCGGCGATCATCGAGAACTACGAGTTGGCGGCGATCGACGACGACGAACTCGGCCTCGACCGCATCTACGATCTCGTGGCCGAGCTCTATGCCGACATGTCACCGGGCGAGCGGACGTTCTACGAACGCTGCACGGTCTGCCACAGCCCGCGCGATCCGGCCGGCCACACCCAGCTGCAATGGAAGGCCATCACGGAATCGATGTTCCCGCGTGCCGGCCTCGAGGGTGAGGAAGCACAGTCGGTTATGGACTTCCTGATGCAGAACGCTGCCGACGCGGCCAAATAGGCCGCCAAAGCGGATGGCCGGGGGCGTCTCCTTCCCCCGGCCGTCTTCCCCTGACCTTCTTCCCATGGTCGCCCCTGCCGGATTCCTGCCAGTCAATCAGTCAGGCAGGCCGGCCCGGACCCCGGCCTCCCGATTTCGACGGAGAAGAACGATGAACGTGACCCCGACCTTCACACGCGGCAGTCGCTCTTCCGGCGGCGGCCTTCTCGGCATTGATGAGGCGTTGGGCGTTGCGTTGCTTCAGGTTTCGCCGTTGCGGGGTGTCGAGCGGG
>JBLJBS010000185.1:0-23950 GCA_047637695.1 Aquamicrobium sp.
CGAACGGCAGCACGAAATGTGACCCGACGGCGTCCTCGAAACTCGGGGCTATTCAGACAGACCGTAACCGGGTATGCTCGGCACCACGACGGTGAACGCGTCTTCCGCTCGCTCGCCAAAGCGTTCGGGATGGGCCAGCGGTTCGATAACAGGCAGAATTCAACGAACGATCCGGGCCAACCATGCGTGAGGATCAGCGGCTTCGGTGACGGGCCTGTCGGCATGAATTCTACCAACAGGTTTCTGCGGTACCCGCAAAGCCGATCCTCGGTACATAGACAAACATTCGATGCAAATTATTTCGCTATCTCAATATGATAGATGTTCATGCATTCATCAGTCTCGGCGCGCCATTTCAGTACAGAACTCTGAACGCCGAACGCCGCCGTTTTCCAATCGCATCCACTTTCGAGCAGTGTGGGCGAAGGTGAGGAGCATGTCGGGGCTGACGCCCTGATTGCCTGAACTGTCGAGCGCGAGTTGCGTGCGCTCCGCGTCGGCGGCAGCTTAATCCCGCAACGCCTTGAGGCTCGCTATCCGCTATTTCGCCGTGGCTCGACCTCCTGCGCGAGATGCATCCACCGCCTCCCTTTAGAATTCCGACACGCGGCCGCGCATCGCGGCGACCGGAACACCGGAATCATCGTCGAGCATGGCAGGACACAGTCCCAATCGAACGCCACTCTCGCCGCTCTGCAATCCGAATCTCGACGAGGCGACGCTGCCGGCCGAATGGCCGGCGGTTGTCTCACGCGGTTGGTTTTCCGCCGGGTCCTGTCCGTCGCCCATTTGATGCAATGCAGGGCTGACAAGAGCGTCGTTTTCCCTGAAATTGCTTTTGTGCGGCGATTTTTATCGGCTATGCTGCCGATGTCGAAGGGTTATCGCCCGCTTGTCCGCGCATCCGAAAGGGGCGCGGCTTTCGCGGGACCGGCCCGAACAGGATCGCAGGAAGAGTGCCGCAACAACCCGCCACGCTCGCCCCTTTCCGGTACGGCAGTTTCAGGGTGTTGTGGGCCGCGACGCTCGCATCCAATCTCGGCGGGTTGATCCAGGGCGTCGGCGCCGGCTGGATGATGACGACGCTCAGCAGTTCCTATGTCATGGTCGCGCTGGTGCAGGCGGCGACGACGCTGCCGATCATGATGTTCTCCCTCGCCGCCGGTGCGCTCGCTGACAATTTCGACCGCCGGATCGTGATGCTGGTGGCGCAGGCGCTGATGATGGTGGCGTCCGCGGCGCTGGCAGCGGCAGCACTTCTCGGCATCATGTCGCCCTGGATGCTGCTGGGGATCACCTTTCTGCTCGGCTGCGGCGCGGCACTGCACAATCCTTCGTGGCAGGCCTCGATGGGCGATCTGGTTCCGCGCGAGGTCCTTCCCGAAGCGGTGACGCTGAACAGCATGGGCTTCAACCTGATGCGCAGCATCGGCCCGGCGATCGGCGGCATCATCGTTGCGGCGTCGGGCGCCGCCGTCGCCTTCATCGTCAACGCCGTCAGCTACATCCCGCTGATCGCCGCCCTGTGGCGATGGACGCCGCCGCCGCGCACCGCCACTTTGCCGCGCGAGCACTTCTTCAGCGCCATGTCCGCCGGGCTGCGCTATGTCGCCATGTCGCCCAATCTCGGCAAGGTCATCCTGCGCGCCTTCCTTTTCGGGTTCGCCGCAATCGCCGCGCTGGCTCTGCTGCCGGTGATCGCCACACGGCTGCCGTGGGGCGGCGCGCTCGTCTACGGCACGCTTCTCGGCAGCTTCGGCATCGGCGCGATTCTCGGCGGCATGGCCAATGTCGCGGTCCGCAAGCGCCTGAGCAACGAGGCGATCGTGCGCTCCGCCTGCGCCGGGATGGCGTTCGCCACAATCGGAATGGCGATGAGCTCGAGCGCCGTTCTGAACCATCTCCTGCTGCTGCCCGCCGGCGCGTGCTGGGTGCTGGCGCTGTCGTTGTTCAACGTCACGGTGCAGCTTTCGGCGCCCCGCTGGGTGGTCGGGCGGGCGCTGTCGCTCTATCAGGCCGCCACTTTCGGCGGCATGGCGATCGGGGCCTGGACCTGGGGGGCGCTGGCGGACCGTTTCGACCTGCACTTCTCGCTTGCGGCGGCGGGTGTCGCGCTCGTCTTCACCGCGCTCGTCGGATTGCGTCTGCGCCTGCCGGAATTCGGCGCGCTCGACCTTTCTCCGCTCGACAGGTTTCAGGAGCCGCGTCTGCGCCTTGGCCTGAAGGCGCGCAGCGGCCC
Source organism: Aquamicrobium sp. (assembly GCA_047637695.1). GTDB lineage: Bacteria > Pseudomonadota > Alphaproteobacteria > Rhizobiales > Rhizobiaceae > Aerobium. Next base: position 2,240 of record JBLJBS010000185.1, read on the forward strand.
GATCATGGTCATGGTGGACTATGTCATCGCGCAGGAGGACATTCCGGCCTTCCTCGCCACGATGGTCGAGCGTCGCCGCATCAGGATTCGCGACGGCGCCCGGCAATGGGTGCTGTTGCGCGACCTCGAAAGCCCGGAAATGTGGACGGAAAGCTACCACGTCCCGACATGGGTCGAGTATATCCGCCACAACCAGCGTCGCACCCAGGCCGATGCCGATGTGACCCGCCGGCTGATGGAACTGCATAAGGGCACCGAACCGCCGCGGGTGCACCGGATGATCGAGCGGCAGACCGTGCCGCTCGACGACGACCTGCCGCTCAAGGATTATACCGTCATCGCGCCTTGAGCGGACGGCAGGCGCGATCACTGCGCCGGGGCATCCTCCCCATAGAGCGCGCTCGACAGTTCCCGCACGGCGTCCGCGGTGCGGGGTCCGAAGCCGATCATGTAGGCGCCGTCGAGCACGATCAGCGAACGCGTCCGGGCGGCCGGGGTCGCGGCAAGCGCCCGGTTCGAAAAAACTTCGTCGGCAGTTGGGCCTCCCCTGCCGTCGCTCATCATCAGGATGACGTCGGGCGCGAGCTCGACCAGCCGCTCCTCGGACGCGACCTTGTAGCCCTTGACCTCGTCCATCGGATTGCTCCCGCCGGCGAGCTTGATGATCGCGTCCGCGGCGGTGCCGTCGCCGGCCGCCGTCAGCCGCACGAGACCGTGAAAGAACACCACCTTCTTGCGCTTCTCCTCGGGGACGGCGGCGGCGCTCGCCGCCGCCGCGTCGAGGTCCGCGAGTATCGAGGCGGCCAGTTCCCCGCCCTGCGCCTCACGGCCCAGCGTCTTGGCGACGATCTCGATCTTTCGGCGAATCCCTTCGCCCGAATTGTCTTCCGGTGTGAACACGATCGGCACGTTCAGGCTGCGCAGGACATCGACGACTTCGGGCGGGCCGATATCCTCCGCCGCGAGGATCAGGTCGGCGGACAGCGAGACGATTCCCTCGGCCGCCAGCTGCCGGCGATAGCCGACATTGAGCTTGGTGTTGGCGTCCTCGGGGAAACGGCTGCCGCGGTCGACGGCGATGATCCGCTCGCCTTCGCCGAGCGCGTAGACGATCTCGGTCACGTCGGAGCCGAGCGTCACGATGCGCTTCGGTTCCTCTGCGATCCGAACCGTGCGCCCGAGCCCGTCGGTGACCGTCCGTGCGGGTTCCGCATGGACGGGAAGAACGCTGGGAAGGCAAAACATCAGCATCGCGGCGGCCAGCATCGGAAAGCGCCGCGCTGGAGCGGCGCGTGGCGAAGACAGGCGCGGTGCGCGTGGAAAGACGGTCATGGAAACTCCTGATGTTGATCACCGGGGCGGGGCCAGGTGCCTCCCGGGGGAAGGGGGCTGCCCCGCGGCATCGCATCATTGGACCACTTCATTTAAGTTGACAACAATTGTCATATTTTTTAGTACCACACCGCGTTTTGCCAGCCAGTATGAATTTCATGCCCGCCAGCAGTTGATATGGGTTGCCATGGGTGGGCCGAGCGATGAATCACACGAAGTTTCTCAAGAACACTGCGCTTGCCGTGGTGATGGCGTGCGCCTCCGTCCAGGGCGTGCTGGCGCAGGATGCGGAGGCAGAAGCCCGTGAACCCGCCGCGCCCGCCGGTTCCGTCACGTTTCTCGACCAGATCACCATCACGGCGACCCTTGCCTCCCAGGCGGTGATCGACGCGCTGTCGGGCACCAGCCTTGTCTCCTCGGAGGAAATCGAGCGCGTCCAGGCGACGACTGCCGCCGATCTCTTCAGGCAGGTGCCGGGCGTTCATGCCGCGATGAGCGGCGACGACCCCTCGACCGCCATCAACATTCGCGGCCTGCAGCAATATGGGCGCGTCGCGATCACGCTCGACGGCGCAAGGCAGGATTATTGGCGTGTCGGCCATGGTTCGGGCTCGTTCTTCATCGAGCCGGAATTGCTCAAGCAGGTCACGGTCATCCGCGGCCCGGTGTCGAACGCCTACGGCACCGGCGGCATCGGCGGCGTCGTGGCTTTCGAGACCAAGTCGGCTTCCGACTTCCTGCGTTCCGGCGAGACCTGGGCGCTGAGCGAGAAGCTGCGCTACGAATCCAACGGCGACGGCTGGCTGTCGAGCACGACAGGTGCCTACCGCTTCTCCGAGAACGCCGACGTCATCGGCAATTTCGTCGCGCGTGGCAGCAACGAGTACAAGGATGGCAATGGCGACATCGTCCGCTGGACCGGCGAGGATGTGCTGAGCGGTTTCGGCAAGGCGACGTTCCGCCCGGCCGATGGCCACGAGATCAAGATCGGCGCGTCGGTCCAGCGCTATGACGACATCATCTCGGCATCGAGCGGCTCGGCCTCGCCGACGCTCACCCGCTACTATGCGGATACGAAGGTCGAGAACTACACCGCCAGCTACAGCTACAATCCGCTCGACAATCCGTTCTGGGATTTCACCGCCAATGTCTATCACAGCGCGACGCGCTCGGATCAGACGCATGTGGTCACCGGCGCCAACCGCTATTACGACGTCTCGACCACCGGCCTCAACCTTTACAACGCATCGCGTTTCGACGCAGGCGGCATGCAGCACACGCTGACCTACGGCGCCGATTACGCGCATCTGTCCGGCGATTCCACGGACGCCAATTTCGGCCGCGGCACGCAGGACACCTATGGCGCCCTTCTGCAATGGGAAGGCAAGTACAGCACCTGGCTCGATCTGACTGCCGCCCTGCGTTATGACGGCTATCGCCTCGAGGGCACCTCCAAGGCGACCCCGAACGCGCCGTCGCAGGACGTTTCCCTGAAGAACGATCGGTTCTCCCCGCGCGTGACCATCGGCATCACGCCGGTCGAGGGGCTGCAATTTTACGGCACCTATGCCGAAGGCTATCGCACCCCGCATCTGCAGGACGTGTTCCGCAAGAACGGCTCCCACGGTTCGGGCTATGAGCCGAACCTTCTGCTGCGGCCGGAAGTGGCCAGCACGTGGGAAGCGGGCATCAACGCCAAGTTCGACGACGTGTTCACCGCAGGCGACATGCTGCGCGCCAAGTTCAACGTCTTCCACACCGACGTCGACGACTACATCAATACGGTCGCATCCGGTGGCGTCACCCGCTCGCTCAATGTCGGCACCGCCCGGCTGCGCGGCGTCGAGATCGAGGGCGTCTACGACTATGGCTGGGGTTATCTCAGCGCCGGCGCCGCCTTCGTCGATGCCAAGATGCTCGACGGTGTCTATGCCGGTCAAACGCTTTCCAATACCCCGCTCGACAATGTCGGCGTCACCGTCGGCTTCCGCGCGCTCGAGGATCGCCTGACCTTCGGGGTGCAGTATCAGAGCGTTGGCGAGGTGACGCGGGTCATCTCGACCGGAAGCAGGGTCTATCCGCGGGTCGATCTGGTCAACGCCTTCGCCAACTGGGACATCAACGACAATTTCCGTCTCGATTTCGGCGTCGATAACCTGTTCGACAAGGCCTATACCGACCCGCAGACCGGCTGGTCGACGACGTCGGATATCGAGCAGGGCAAGGGCCGCACGTTCAAGATCGCGCTCACCGGCCGTTTTGGCGGCTGAGCGCACGGGAGAAAGACGAGATGACCGAGCTTCGTTGCCAGGCTGATGTGAAAATCGAGAACCTGCCGGCCTATCTGGAAAAGATCGAGGATCGTCTGCAGAGTTTCCAGGCCCGCGCGTCGCGGGCCGGCGAACGCATCGAGTTCGCCTTTCCGTTCGGGACCGGCCGCTTCGACATGGAGCCGGGCAGGCTGGTGATGAGCGCCGAGGCCGCGGAACGAGATGGCCTCGCCCGCGTCAAGGACCTTCTCGCAACCGCCGTTCAGGTCTATGCGAAGGAGGAGGCTCCGCTCATCCGCTGGGAAGGCGATCTCGCCGACGATACCCGTCTGGCCCAGTTCCGCGAGATGACGGTGGTTCGCGTCGCAGACCTGACGCCGCACATGAAGCGGGTCCGGCTTGCGGGCGAAGACCTCGACCGTTTCGCCCGCTTCGGCGGCATGCATGTCCGGATGCTGTTTCCGACGCCGGCGGTTCCCGAGCCGGAATGGCCGGTCGCCGGGCCGAACGGGCTGGCGGTCTGGCCGCCGGAGGATCGCAAGCCGACGCCGCGCGCCTACACCATCCGCACGCTCGACATTGCCGGCGGCTGGATGGACATCGACATCCTGACGCATGAGGGAGAAAGCGTCGGCTCGAGCTGGGCCACCGTGGCGCAGCCCGGCATGAAGGTCGGCATCATGGGCCCGGTCGGTCGGCCGGTGCCGCTCGACGCGCAATGGTACGTGCTCGGCGCCGACGAGACCGGCCTGCCCGCCCTTGGCCGCATGCTCGAGACCCTTCCCGCCTCGACGCGCGGCATCGCCTTCATCGAGGTCGCCGACGAAAGCGAGCGGCAACCCATCGCCAACCGCACCGCCATCGAGGTTCACTGGATCTTTCGCGACGGCATTCCCGCGGGCAAGGACCGGCGCCTCGCCGACGCCGTTCTCGCGGTCGAGTGGCCGTCCGATCTCACATGCTTCGGCTGGTTCGCCGCCGAGGCCGAGCAGGTCGCGCCGGTGCGCGACACCTGGCGCAAGGAACGCGGGCTGGGGCGCGACCAGACGCTGGCCGCCACCTATTGGCGGCACGGCACATCCGGCTTCATGGCCGGGTAAAGGCGCGCTTCCGCCGACACTTCCGGGCCCTTGGATATCAGGGTGTCGCCGTCCGGGCAGGGCTGCTTCGCGACAAAACCTATCGTCCTATAGTGGTGCGCAGGGTGCGACGGCTTCGCCGCACCGCCAATCCGACCAGCCCGCATCCCTTTTTGACCTCCCTGGCATCGGCCGTGCGGGGCAAAAAGATCGTGGATGCCGCCGCCCTGCGAAATGGCGTATGAGAGGAATAGAAACTGCGGCGTCGGGCGACGACCGCAGGGGTTGATGCCGGCATCGAGCCGGCCCGGCCTGCCGAGAGGAGGACAGACATGAAGATCCGCGCCGCCGTTCTGGAGGAGATCGGACGTTCCGGCCCTTATGCCGAAACCAGGCCGCTGACCGTCGGCGAGATCGATCTCGCGCCGCCACGGGCAGGGGAGGTTCTGGTGCGCATCGCCGCCGCCGGCCTTTGCCATTCCGATCTTTCCGTCATCAATGGCGACCGGCCGCGCCCGGTGCCGATGGTGCTCGGCCATGAGGGCGCGGGCGTCATCGAGGAAGTCGGCGAGGGGGTCGACGACCTTGCGCCCGGCGATCATGTCGTCTTCGTCTTCGTGCCGTCCTGCGGCCATTGCGGACCGTGCCAGACCGGCCGTCCCGCCCTGTGCGAGCCGGGGGCAGCGGCCAACGGCAAGGGCGAGCTCCTTTCGGGCGGGGTCCGGCTGTCGCGCGAAGGCAGCCAGGTCCACCACATGATCGGGGTGTCGAGCTTCGCCAGCCATGCGGTGATGTCACGCCGCAGTCTGGTCAGGATCGACCGCGACGTGCCGCTGACCACTGCCGCGCTGATGGGCTGCGCGGTGCTGACCGGAGCTGGCGCGGTGTTCAACATGGGAGCGGTCGAGCCAGGCGGGCGCGCCGCCATTGTCGGGCTGGGCGGCGTCGGCCTCGCCGCCGTGCTGGGAGCCGCCGCGGCTGGGGCGGAAACCATCGTCGCCGTCGACACGCTCGACGCCAAGCTCGATCTGGCGCGCGATCTCGGCGCGACCCACACCTTCAACGCCACCGACCCCGACCTGACGGCCAAGGTCAGGGAATGCACCTGCGGCGGTGTCGACGCGGCGCTGGAATTCGCCGGCTCGGCGCGGGCGCTCGAGGGTGCGTTCGCCATGACGCGACGCGGCGGCACCACGATCTCGGGCGGCCTGACCAACCCTAAAGCGGTGCTCAACATCTCGCCGCTGACGCTGGTCGCCGAAGAGCGGACGCTGCGCGGCAGCTATCTCGGCTCCGGCGTGCCTGCCCGCGACATTCCCCGGTTCCTCGGCCTGCACCGGCGCGGCAAGCTTCCGGTCGAGAAGCTGATGACCCATCGCATCACGCTCGACGAGGTCAATCTGGGGTTCGACCGCCTGCATGCCGGCGAGGCCATCCGCCAGGTCATCGAATTCCCGCAATGAAGCGATGGCGGCATCGGCCGCCATCGTCGCGAGATGTGCCTACGCGTAGACGATCAGCAGGTCCTTGGCGTCGATCTGGTCGCCGGTCCTGACCAGAAGCTCGGCGATCTCGCCGTCACGCTCGGCGTGCAGCGCCGTTTCCATCTTCATCGCTTCGATGGAAAGCAGCACGTCGCCGGCCGTCACCTTCTGGCCGGCGGCGACCGCCACGGTCGAGACGACGCCCGGCATCGGCGCGCCGACATGGGCCGGGTTGCCGGCCTCCGCCTTGCGCCGGGCCCTGGCGCCGGCGGCGCCATGGGCGCGGTCCGGAACCTTGACGCGGCGCGGCTGGCCGTTCAGCTCGAAGAACACGGTGACCATGCCCTTGTCGTCGGCGTCGCCGATCGCGAGGCAGCGAATCACCAGCGTCTTGCCGCGCTCGATGTCGACGAGGATCTCCTCCTCGGCTCTCATGCCGTAGAAATAGGACGGCGTCGGCAGCACGCTGACCGGGCCGTATTCGCCTTGCGCTGCGGCGAAGTCGGAGAACACCTTCGGATACATCAGCCACGAGGCGAATTCGGCATCTGAGAGCGGGCGCTCCAGCTTTTCCTCGATCGACATGCGGTCGGCGTCGAGATCGGCCTCGCCGAGCAGCGAGCCGGGGCGGCCGATGATCGGCTCCGCCCCCTTCAGCGCCTTCTTCTGCAAAGCTTCAGGCCAGCCGGCCTTTTCTCCCGGAAGAGATGGCGACTGGCCGAGATCGCCGCGCAGCATCGAGACGACCGAATCCGGGAACGCGATGTCGCGCGCCGGGTTCTCGACATCGGCGACGGAAAGCCCCTGGCTGACCATCATCAGCGCCATGTCGCCCACCACCTTCGACGATGGCGTCACCTTGACGATGTCGCCGAACATCAGATTGGCGTCGTGATAGGCGCGCGCCACTTCGTGCCAGCGCGTCTCGAGGCCCAGCGAGCGCGCCTGTTCCTTCAGGTTGGTGAACTGGCCACCCGGCATCTCGTGCAGCCACACCTCCGAGGCCGGCCCCTTCAGGTCGCTCTCGAAGGCGGCATACTGGTTGCGTACGGCTTCCCAGTAGAAGGAGATGCGCCGGATCCATTCGGTGTCGAGGCCGGGATCGCGCTCGTCGCCGCGCAGCGCCTCGGCGAGCGAGCCGAGACAGGGCTGCGACGTGTTGCCCGACAGCGCGTCCATCGCCGCGTCGACCGCGTCGACGCCGGCCTCGACCGCCGCCAGCACGGTGGCGGCCGCGATGCCGGAGGTGTCGTGGGTGTGGAAATGGATCGGCAGGCCGATCTCCTCGCGCAGCGTCTTGAACAGCACCTTGGCCGCCGCCGGCTTCAGCAGGCCGGCCATGTCCTTGACGGCGATGATGTGGGCGCCGGCCGCTTCCAGTTCCTTCGCCAGTGCGATGTAGTATTTCAGGTCGTATTTGGCGCGGGCCGGATCGAGGATGTCGCCGGTATAGCAGATCGCCGCCTCGCAGAGCTTGCCTTCTTCGATCACCGCGTCCATGGCGACGCGCATGTTCTCGACCCAGTTCAGGCAGTCGAAGACGCGGAACAGGTCGACGCCGTTCCGGGCCGCCTGGCGCACGAAATAGCGCACGACATTGTCGGGATAGTTGGTGTAGCCGACGCCGTTCGCGCCGCGCAGCAGCATCTGCAGCAGGATGTTGGGCGCGGCCTCGCGTACCTTGTGCAGCCGTTCCCACGGGTCCTCGGTCAGGAACCGCATCGAGACGTCGAAGGTGGCGCCGCCCCAGCATTCGAGCGAGAACAGGTCCGGCAGCGCCCGGGCATAGACGCCGGCGATGGCCGCGATGTCGAAGGTGCGCATGCGGGTGGCCAGCAGCGACTGGTGGGCGTCGCGCATCGTCGTGTCGGTGAACAGCGCCCGGCTTTCGTCGCGCATCCACCGGGCGAATTTTTCCGGTCCGAGCGCATCGAGCTTCTGCCTGGTGCCGTCGCGGATTTCGCCCTCGATATACGGCACGGTCGGTGCTGCCGCCTGCGCGTTCGGCTTCACTCGGCCGCGCGTCTCGGGATGGCCGTTGACCGTGACGTCGGCGAGATAGGTCAGCAGCTTGGTGGCGCGGTCCTGCCGCCGGACCTGATGGAACAGTTCCGGCGTCGTGTCGATGAAGCGCGTCGTATAGGAATTGTCGCGGAACTTCTCGTGGCCGATGATCGCTTCGAGGAATGTCAGATTGGTGGCGACGCCGCGGATGCGGAACTCGCGCAGCGCCCGGTCCATACGGCTGATCGCTTCCTGCGGCGTCGCGCCCGAGGCGGTCACCTTGACCAGCAGCGGATCGTAATAGCGGGTGATGATCGCGCCAGAATAGGCGGTGCCGCCATCGAGGCGGATGCCGAAGCCGGCGGCCGAGCGATAGGCGGTGATGCGGCCGTAATCCGGCACGAAGTTCTGCTCGGGGTCTTCGGTGGTGATGCGGCACTGGAGCGCGTGGCCGTGGAGGCGGATGTCGGCTTGCGCCGGCACGCCGGATTCGGGCGTCCCGATCCGCTCGCCTTCGAGGATCCTGATCTGCGACTTGACGATGTCGATGCCCGTCACCTCCTCGGTCACGGTGTGCTCGACCTGGATACGCGGATTGACCTCGATGAAGTAGAATTTGCCGGTGTCGGCATCCATCAGGAACTCGACCGTGCCGGCCCCGACATAGGACGTCGCCCCGGCGATCCTGAGCGCGTAGCCGCACAGTTCCTGCCGCCGCGTGTCGTCGAGATAGGGCGCGGGCGCGCGCTCCACGACTTTCTGGTTGCGGCGCTGGATCGAACAGTCGCGCTCGAACAGGTGGACGGCGTTGCCTTGGGTGTCGCCGAGCACCTGCACCTCGACATGGCGGGCGCGCTCGACCAGCTTCTCGAGATAGACCTCGTCCTTGCCGAAGGCGGCCCTGGCCTCGCGCCTGGCTTCCGTCACCTCGCGGGCGAGGTCGGCTTCCTCGCGGATGGCGCGCATGCCGCGCCCGCCGCCGCCCCAGGAGGCCTTCAGCATCAGCGGATAGCCGATACCGGCGGCGAGCTTCTTCACCACCTCGATGTCGTCGGGCAGAGGATCGGTGGCGGGAACCACCGGAACGCCGATCTCGATCGCCAGATTGCGCGCCGCGACCTTGTTGCCGAGCCGGCGCATCGTTTCCGGTCGCGGACCGATGAAGGTGATGCCGGCCTCGGCGCAGGCGTCGGCGAATTCCGGGCTTTCCGACAGCAGGCCGTAGCCCGGATGGATCGCATCCGCACCCGAAAGCCTGGCGACGCGGATCACTTCCTCGATCGACAGATAGCTCTCGATCGGTCCCATTTCCTTGGCGAGATGCGGGCCGCGCCCGACCTGATAGCTCTCGTCGGCCTTGAAGCGATGGAGGGCGTATTTGTCCTCCTCGGCCCAGATCGCGACGGTTCTGATGCCGAGTTCGTTGGCGGCGCGGAAGATGCGGATCGCGATTTCGGAGCGGTTCGCGACAAGGAGCTTGGTGACTTTCAATGCAGTCCTCGCTGGCAGGTTCCGGGTTGGAGAAAGCTCGTTTCGAGGGCTGCTGAATAGCGCAGCGCGCCAGAATTACACAGGGGAAGGTGAGAAATTTTCGCGCAATATGCGCGGGAAATGTCTGGCCGCCCCGCCGAAAGCGACATGCAACATATGTCGGGTCGCATATATGATAGGACAGCAAGAAGCGCGTCGTTAATCTGAAGCTGAAGATTCAGGTGTAACGCTGGTCGCCGCAAACTCCGGGGAAGTCTGATGCAGCGCATTCTCGTTCTCGCCGGCATTTTGGCGGTCGTCTTCGCGTCGATACCGGCCGTTATCGAGCGGCGCGCCGCGCAGGAGGCGCTGGCTCCGACGGCATCCCCGCAGGCGGCAGGAGAGCTGCGGCCGGCGGCCCATCCCGGCGGTCGCAAGGTGCGGCTGGCAACGGATGGCGGCGGCCATTTCGGCGGCGAATTCAGGTTGAACGGGCGCGCCATCCCGGCAATGGTCGATACCGGCGCGACCTATGTCGCCATCAACCGCGCGACGGCGCGCCGCATCGGGTTGAAGATCACCCAAGCCGACTTTACCGCCAGCGCCGCCACCGCCAATGGCCGCGTGCGCGTCGCTCCGGCCGTGATCGAGCGCATCGCCATCGGCCGGATCGAACTGCGCGACGTCGAGGCGGTGATTCTCGACGACGATGCGCTGTCCGGCACGCTGGTCGGCATGAGCTTCCTCTCGCGGCTGGGCCGCTATTCTGTCGAGGAAGGCACGCTGGTGCTGGAACAATGACGCGCGGCGGCTTTGCAGTTTCGCGTCCAAGTTGGTAGCGTGCGCCGCCGTCGTCCGACGCCGCCCGAAACCGATCTCGACCGGATGCAATGACCGAACAGACGGATACGTTTCTCGACCGCATCGGTCACCTGATCGCGCGACGCCTGCAGGCCGAATCCTCCGGTTACGAGCCCTATACACCGTCCGATCCCGAGACTCTCCACCGCACCTTGCAGCCGGGCGACATATTGCTGATCGAGGGCAACCAGAAGATTTCCGCGGCGATCAAATATCTGACGCAATCGACCTGGTCGCATGCCGCGCTCTATGTCGGCGACGCTTTGCCACTGCCCGAAGGAGATGGCGAGCGGCCCCGCCTTGTCGAGGTCAATCTCGGCGAGGGCTGCGTCGCGGTACCGCTGTCGAAATACCGCACCTACAACACCCGCATCTGCCGCGCGTCCGGCCTGACCCCGGACGACCGCCGCCACGTCGTCGATTTCATGATCGGTAAGCTTGGGCTTAAATACGACCTGAAGAACATCTTCGACATGGCGCGCTATTTCCTGCCGACGCCGCCCGTTCCCGTGCGCTGGCGGCGGCGAATGATCGCCTTCGGCTCCGGCGACCCGACGCGGGCGATCTGCTCGTCGCTGATCGCCGAGGCCTATGGCGAGATCGGCTATCCGATCCTGCCGGAAATCACCCGCGCGCCCGGCCGCGCCTCGGCGCAGTCGCGCTACTCACGCGCCGAGATCATGCACATCCGCCATCATTCGCTCTACACGCCGCGCGATTTCGACCTGTCGCCGTTCTTCCAGATCGTCAAGCCGACGCTCGTCTACGGCTTCGACTACAAGGCGGTCATCTGGGCCGACAGAAGGCGCGACGGTGAAGATGGCGCAGCCTCGCAGGCCAGCCCTGCGGCCTGAGCCTCGGCTCTGGATCGTTCAGGAGTTTCACGGAAACGCCGAAACGATCCACCTGTTTATTTTTACGCAGTTCCGGACGCAAAACCGCTTCGCACTTTTGCTGGAATTGCTCTAGCAGCGGCCGGGACCGAGGATGCGATATTCGGCGGCACGGGCCTCGCAGGCGTTGCCGAAGGTGCGGACGTCGCGGCCGCGTCGGGCACAGACCGGCGCATATTCGCGCGTGCAGGCGCGGGGCGGGCGGTCGCGATCCGGACCGCCGGCGCGGCAGGTGCCGGGGTGGATGATGCGATAGCCCTCCGAACGGGCGGCGCAGGCATTGGGGAAGGTCTGGCGGTCGCCACGATATGCGCCGCACACCGGGGCGTATTCGAAGGTGCAGGCGCCCGGGCCGGGGCGGGGCGGCAGCGGACGATGGCCGGGCCCATCATCGACGACGACTGTGCAGCCGGCGAGAATGACGGCGGTGACCGCGAGGCCGCCGGCAATTCGCATCAGGGAAAAGCTGGGCATGAAATGATCCTCCTGAAGATCCCGTCCAGTCTTGACAACGTGCATGGTTCGCATTCGATCCGAAGGCGGGGAATTTGACAACCGGCGGCCGCACCGGAACGGAACCGCCGCCGCGCCGCCGCATTATCCGGCATGGTCGGGCCACTGGCCTGTTAAGCGGCTCATTGAGGCGGCGCGTTCGAGGGAGGGGCAACATGACTGCAAGGGATGACGACGCCTCTGACGGGGCGATGGAAGGCGGAGAGCCGCGGCGCGGTTTCGTCCTCACCGGAATTTTCATCATCCTGTCGATCTATGCGCTCTATTTCGGCCGGGAGTTCTTCATGCCGGTGGTGCTCGCCTTCCTCTTCGCGCTGACGCTGAGCCCGATCGTGCGCTTTCTGCGCAAGCGCGGGGTTCCCTCGGCGCTGTCGGCCACGCTGCTGGTCGTCGTCTCGGCGGCGGCCATCGGCCTCGGCGGCTATCTCCTGTCCGGACCGCTGATGCAATTGATCAACGACGCGCCGCAGATCGGTCGCACCCTGACCGAGCGCGTCGAGGAACTGCGCGGGCCTTTCGACCGGCTGATGCAGATATCGGCCCAGATCGACAACGTCACCGACACCGTCAACGAGGCCGGTGTGATGAAGGTCTCGGTGCAGCAGCCCGGCATCCTGTCGCAGGCCGCGGGCACCATGCTCTCCGTCGCCACCAATGCCGCAATCGTGCTGGTGCTGTCGCTGTTCCTGCTCGCATCCGGCACGCTGTTCTACGAGAAGATCGTCCAGTCCTTCGCCACGATGAGCAAGAAGAAGCGCGCGCTCCGCATCGTCTACGATGTCGAGCGCGAGGTGTCGCGCTATCTGCTGACCATCGCCATCATCAATGCCGCGCTCGGGGCGGTCATCGGCATCGGCCTCTGGGTCATCGGTATGCCGACGCCGTTCCTGTGGGGCGTGATGGCGGCGCTGCTCAATTTCCTGCCCTATATCGGCGCGCTGGCCACCATCGTCATCGTCGCGGCGATCTCGATCGTCTCGTTCGACAGCATGAGCTATGCGCTGATCGCGCCGGCCTTCGTCATCGCCTGCAACGTCATCGAGGGCCAGATCGTCACGCCGCTGATCGTCGGCCGCCGGCTCGAACTGAACGCGGTGGCGATCTTCATCGCCGTCGCCTTCTGGTCATGGCTGTGGGGCTTCATCGGTGCGCTGATCGCGGTGCCGCTGCTGGTGGTGGTCAAGGTGTTCTGCGACCATTTCGAGGAGCTTCAGTCGTTCGGCAACTTCCTGTCGGCGCAGCAGAGCGACAATGGCGGCGGCGACGAGGAGGAGGCAAAGCCGCCGCCGGCCAAGCCCTGACTGTTTCAGTGCTTTGAAGACTATTTCAGGGCACTGACCAGCGAAGCATCCGGGAAGCAGGTCGCGGGCATGCCGTTCTTCGCCTGCCATTCGCCGATCGAGCGGCGGGTGCGGAAACCCGGCAGGCCATCGGCCCCGCCGACATCGTAGCCGATCTTTTCCAGCCCGCGCTGCATCGCGGCGATGTCGGACCGATAGAGCTTGTCGACCTTCCCCCATCCGCCGACAAAGCGGCGGTCGCCATAGCTTATGCGGTCGGCGCCGTGGCCGACGAACAGGGCATAGAGGTCGCTTTCATTGTACTTCTTCAGCACGTAGAAATTGGGCGTGACGATGAAGGCCGGCCCTTTGCGGCCCGCCGGCATCAGCAGATAGCCTTCCAGTCGCGCCTCGTGCTCGGGAAACGGCCGACCGTTGACGCGGGAAATGCCCATGCCCGCCCAGTCGGATATCTTCCGCCCGCGATCCGGCCCCTCGAGCGCACAGGAGACGTTCTGCGGCACCGTCACCTCGAAGCCCCAGTCGCGGCCCTTCACCCAGCCGTAATGGGCGAGATAGTTGGCGATGGAGGCGAGCGTGTCGGCCTGCGAATTCCAGATGTCGGCCCGGCCGTCGCCGTCGCCGTCGACCGCATGCGCGAGATAGGAGGTCGGCAGGAACTGCGGCTGGCCGAGGGCGCCCGCCCAGGACGACTTCATCGCAGCGGCCGGGACATGACGGCGCTCGACCATCTCCAGCGCCGCCAGCACCTCGTTGCGGAACATCTCCTTGCGTGTTGCAAGGAACGCCTTGGTGCCGAGCACCTCGAAGGCGTTGTGCGGGATCTTCGCCGCGCCGAAGCCCGATTCACGGCCCCAGATGGCAAGCAGGATGCCGGCGGGCACGCCGGTTCGCCGCTCGGCGGCATCGAGTGCCGGTTTCAGCTGGGCCGCCCGGTTGCGGCCGCCGGCGGCGACGCCCAAAACCGTCTTCTCGGCGAAGTAATTGCCCGGCGCGCCGAATTCGGCCTGATGCTGGGTCTTCGGCGTTTCCGGCTTCTGTCCCGGCAGGACGAGGTCGGGCAGCTTCAGGTTGACCGAGACGCCGGAGAAAGCGGCATTGAAGGTTTCGGCCGAAATGCCCCGCGTCCGCGCCTCGGGCCACAGGTCGTTCTGAAGCCACTGGCGGAACTGGGCATCGACGGTCTGCGCCGAACCTTGCGCGGCAAGGCCGATCAACAACAGGACCGTCAAGGCAAAGCGGTTGATCGAGCGTCTCATGGCGTTCTCCCCTGCAAGAGAAATACGTCAGAAAGCCGTCCGCGAGCGCAGCGCGGCGGCGAGCGTCCCCTCATCGAGATAGTCGAGTTCGCCGCCCACCGGCACGCCGTGGGCAAGCCGCGTCACCTTGACGTCGAGCCCGGCCAGCTGGTCGGTGATGTAGTGGGCCGTGGTCTGGCCCTCGACGGTGGCGTTGACGGCGAGGATGATCTCGGAGACGCCGCCCTCGACCACGCGCGAGACCAGCGAGCGGATGTTCAGATCGTCCGGCCCGACGCCGTCGAGCGGCGACAGCGTGCCGCCGAGCACATGGTAGCGGGCATTGATGGCCGCGGCCCGCTCGAGCGCCCACAGATCGGCGACGTCCTCGACGACGATGATGGTCGCGCCGTCGCGGCGCGGATCGGTGCAGACCGTACAGGGGTCGGACGTGTCGACATTGCCGCAGCAGGAGCAGACGCGGACCTTGTCCAGCGCCTCACCCATCGCGCCGGCGAGCGGGGCGAGCAGCTGTTCCTTCTTCTTGATCAGATGCAGCGCCGCGCGCCGGGCGGAGCGCGGCCCAAGCCCCGGCACCTTGGCCAGAAGCTGGATCAGGCGCTCGATCTCGGGGCCGGCGATTCGCTTGGACGACATGGAAACCTTATAGGGCGAAGGCGGCGGGGCCGGAAGCGGGAAGGCGGGACGGAACCCGGCTCCGGCAACCGGCCTTAATAGCCCGCATTGCGGTCTACGACATTGTCGAGCGCCTCGCCGCGCTCGAACCGGGCAAGCTGTTCCAGCATCAACGGCGCCAGATGCTCGGGATCGGAGGTTGCCGCCGCATGCGGGGTCACGAACACGCGCGGATGCGTCCACAGCGGGCTCGTCGCCGGCAGCGGTTCCTCTTCGAACACGTCGAGGCTCGCCTCCTTCAGCGTGCCGTCGTCGAGCGCGCGCAAGATGTCGTCTTCGCGCTGCAACTTGCCGCGCCCGGCATTGACCAGCACCGCGCCGCCGAGCGGATTGTCGCGGCGAAGGCCGCGCAAGAGATCGTAATCGATCAGCCCTTCCGTCGCCGGCGTGTGCGGAAGCAGCACGACGAGAATGTCGCTCGCGGCGAGGAAATCCTTCAGCCCTGCCGCGCCGTGGAAGGTTGTCACGCCTTGCGTCTCACGCGGGGTGCGCGTCCAGCCATTGACGCGGAAGCCGAGCGCAAGCAGCGCCTTGGCCGCCGCCTGGCCGAGCTGGCCCAGCCCCATGATGCCGACGGCCACCTCGTCCGCGGTCTTCTGGCTCTTCTCCTCCCAGCGCCTTTCGGATTGGAAGGCGCGATAGGTCATGCCCTGGCGGTGATGGTCCATCACCCGCCAGACGACATATTCGACCATGTGCGTGGTCAGGTTCTGCGCCACCACGCGCAGGATCGGCGCGTCGGGCAACTCGGGGTCGGCGAAGACGTGATCGACGCCCGCGCCCATCGAGATGACGAGCTTCAGGTTTGGCAGGCCCGCAAGCGCCCCGGCCCTGTGCTTCCAGACCAGCGCATAGTCGATCGACGGATCGACGGGCCAGGCGCGTTTCGCCGTCACGTCATATTGCTGCGCCAGCAGCCGGCCCCAATGGGCATCGTCCTGTCCGGTCAATGCAAGCAGGATGCGGCCGCGTTTCGGCTCGGACATGGTGTGCCTTTCCATGAGCTACTGGCTGACCACGCCGGTCGGCGCCGTCGCCATGTCGAAGGCGGCCGCCAGCAGCGCCTTGGTATAATCGGTCTGCGGCGCCTCGAATATCTGCTGCGAGGGACCCTCCTCGACCACCTTGCCGCCGCGCATGACCACGACATGGTTCGACAGCGCGCGCACCACCTTCAGATCGTGGCTGATGAACAGATAGGCGAGCTCGTGCTTGCGCTGCAATTCGCGCAACAGGTCGACCACCTGCGCCTGCACGCTCATGTCGAGCGCCGAGGTCGGCTCGTCCAGCATCACGAAGCGCGGCTTCAGCACCATGGCGCGGGCGATCGCGATGCGCTGGCGCTGGCCGCCGGAGAACTCGTGCGGGTAGCGGAAGCGGGTCTCGGGGTCGAGGCCGACCTCTTTCAGCACGTCGACCACCATGTCGTCGCGCTGGTCGGCGTCGAGCTTCGGTTCGTGGATCTTCAGCCCTTCCTCGATGATCTCGCCGACCGACATGCGCGGGCTGAGCGAGCCGAACGGGTCCTGGAACACGATCTGCATCTCGCGCCGCAGCGGCCGCATCTCCTTGAAAGAGTAGCCGTCTATGCGCTTGCTGCCCAGCGCGATCTCGCCCTGCGAGGAAATCATCCGCGAAAGCGCCAGCCCGAGCGTCGTCTTGCCCGACCCGGATTCGCCGACGATGCCCAGCGTCTGCCCGGCCTTGACCGCGACGCTGACGCCGTCGACGGCTTTTACATGATCGACGGTCTTGCGGAAGAACCCCTGCCTGATCGGGAACCAGACGCGGATGTCGCGGCCTTCAAGCACGGTCTCGGCGTTGGGGTCCGCGGCGGAAGGGCGCCCCTTCGGCTCTGCCGCGAGCAGGTGGCGCGTATAGTCGTGCTTCGGATTGGCGAAGATTTCCGCTGTCGGGCCGCTTTCGACGATCCGGCCCTTCGTCATCACGCAGACCCGGTCGGCGATGCGGCGCACGATGCCGAGATCGTGGGTGATGAACAGCATCGACATGCGATTGTTCTTCTTCAGCTCCGCGAGAAGCTCGAGGATCTGCGCCTGCACGGTGACGTCGAGCGCAGTGGTCGGCTCGTCGGCAATCAGCAGTTCCGGCTCGTTGGCGAGAGCCATGGCGATCATCACGCGCTGGCGCTGGCCGCCGGACAATTGGTGAGGATAGGCCGAAAGCCGCTTCTCCGGCTCGCGGATGCCGACCTCGTTCAGCAGTTCGAGCGTGCGGACGCGGGAGGCGGCATCGTTCATGCCGCGATGGACCTTCAGGATCTCGCCGATCTGCTGCTCTATGGTGTGCAGCGGGTTGAGCGAGGTCATCGGCTCCTGGAAGATCATGGTGATCTTGTTGCCGCGCACCCGCCGGAGGCCCTTCTCGTTCTTGGCGAGAAGGTCGTCGCCGTCGAACAGGATCTGCCCAGAGGGGTGGCTGGCCGGCGGATAGGGCAGCAGCTTCAGAACCGACAGCGCCGTCACCGACTTGCCGGAGCCGGATTCGCCGACCAGCGCCACGGTCTCGCCGCGGGCGATATCGAACGAGATGTGATCGACGGCCAGCGTGTCGCGGCCGCCCTGGCTGAAGGCGACGGAAAGATCACGGACCGAAAGGAGAGGGGCCTGGCTCACCGGAACGTCTTCCTCGGGTCAAAGGCGTCGCGGGTGGCTTCACCGATGAAGATCAGCAGCGACAGCATGATCGACAGCGTCATGAAGCCGGTGATGCCGAGCCAGGGGGCGTTCAGATTGCGCTGGCCCTGCCGCAGCATCTCGCCCAGCGAGGCCGAGCCCGGCGGCAGGCCGAAGCCGAGGAAATCGAGCGAGGTCAGCGTCGTGATCGAGCCGTTCAGGATGAAGGGCAGGAAGGTCAGCGTCGCCACCATGGCGTTGGGCAGGAGGTGGCGGAACATGATGGTCGAGTTCGGCACCCCGAGCGAGCGGGCGGCGTTGACATATTCAAAATTTCGGGCGCGCAGGAACTCGGCGCGCACCACGCCGACGAACGCCACCCACGAGAACAGCAGCATGATGCCGAGCAGGATGAAGAAGCCCGGCGGCAGCACGGCGGCGATGATCAGGATCAGGTAAAGGACGGGGATCGACGACCAGATCTCGATGAAGCGCTGGAAGATCAGGTCGGTCCAGCCGCCGAAATAGCCCTGCACCGCGCCGGCGGATACGCCGATGACCGCCGAGGCCAGCGTCAGGAACACGCCGAACAGGACCGAGATGCGGAAGCCGTAGATGACGCGGGCGAGCACGTCGCGGGCCTGATCGTCGGTGCCCAGCCAGTTCCAGTTGCCGATCGTGCAGTTGGCGTCGTTGACGCCCTCGAAATAGCGGGCGCAGCGCGCTTCGCGGTCATAGAGCCAGGACGGCTTGGCGGGTGCTGCCTCGGGGATGTCGTTGTTGACCGTGCGATAGGAATAGCGGATCGGTGGCCAGATCATCCAGCCATTGGCGTTGATCTCGTCCTGGATCACCGGGTCGCGATAATCGGTGACGGCAAGGAAGCCGCCGAACTTTTCCTCCGGATAGTCTATCGCGACCGGGAACAGGATCTCGCCATGATAGGAAGCGACCAGCGGCTTGTCGTTGGCGATCAGCTCGGCGAACATCGACAGCACGAACAGGACGAGGAAGATCCACAACGACCAGTAGCCGCGCCTGTTGGCCTTGAAATTCTCCCAGCGCCGCCGGTTCAGCGGCGAAATCCACGGCCGCTTCGCGTGGTGGCGCGCCTGCTCGATCTCGCCCTTCGCCACCGCCTCCGACATCAGACATCCCTCCGGTCGAAGTCGATGCGCGGGTCGATCAGCGTGTAGGTCAGGTCCGAGATCAGGCTGACGACGAGGCCGATCAGCGAGAAGATGAACAGGTTGGCGAACACCACCGGATAGTCGCGGTCGAGCACCGAGCGGTAGCCGAGCAGGCCGAGCCCGTCGAGCGAGAAGATGTTCTCGATCAGCAGCGAGCCGGTGAAGAAGGCCGAGATGAAGGCGCCGGGAAAGCCGGCGATGATGATCAGCATGGCGTTGCGGAAGACGTGGCCGTAGAGCACCTGCCGCTCCGACAGGCCCTTGGCGCGGGCCGTCACCACATATTGCTTGCGGATCTCGTCGAGGAACGAGTTCTTGGTCAGAAGCGTCGTCGTGGCGAATTGCGACAGCACCATTGCGGTCAGGGGCAGCGTCAGATGCCAGAAATAATCGAGGATGCGCTCGGGCCACGACAGCTGGTGCCAGTTCTCCGAGACGAGGCCGCGCAGCGGGAACCAGTCGAGGAACGAGCCGCCGGCGAACAGCACCATCAAAAGGATGGCGAACAGGAAGCCGGGAATGGCGTAGCCGACGATGACGATGCCGGAGGTCCACACGTCGAAGGCCGAGCCGTCCTTGACCGCCTTGCGGATGCCGAGCGGGATCGAGATCGCGTAGGAGATCAGCGTGATCCACAGGCCGAGCGAGATCGACACCGGCATCTTCTCGATGATCAGGTCGACGACGCTGATGTCGCGGAAGAAGCTCTCGCCGAAATCGAAGCGCATATAGTCCCAGACCATGGTGAAGAAGCGTTCGAGCGGCGGCTTGTCGAAACCGAACTGCGCCTCGAGCTTGGCGATGAAGGCGGGATCGAGCCCCTGGGCGCCGCGATACTTGAAGTCGCCGCCCTGGTCGAAGCCCCCGCCCATGTCGCCGCCGCCGCCGGAGATGCGATCCATCGAGCCGCCCTCGCCGGCCATGCGCGCCAGCACCTGCTCGACGGGGCCGCCCGGCGCGAACTGGATGACGGTGAAGGAAATCGCCATGATGCCGAACAGGGTCGGGATCATCAAAAGCAGGCGGCGAAGGATATAGGCGCCCATCAGGCGGCCTCGTTCTTTGTCGCGGTCGAAACGATGTCAGCCCCTGCCAATCGCTCTTGCCCTGTCCTCGTCATGCCACCACAGGGATTCGACCGGAAAGCCGTAATCCGGCTTCGGCTCCCGGAAGCCGAACATGTCCCAGTAGGCGGCCTTGTGATTCGCCGCATGATAACTTGGAATCCACTCGGCGCGCGCGCGCAAGACCCTGTCGAGCGCCTTGAGCGCAACCGTCAGTTCCTCGACGCTGTCGGCACGGCCGGCAATCTCGACCAGTGCGTCGACGGCCTCGTCCCCGGTGCCGGGATAGTTGCGCGAGGAAGGCAGGTCGGCCGCGCGCGAATGGAACAGGTTGCTCAGCGAATCGCGGCCGGGCAGGGCGTCGAATGACATCGCCATCAGCACGATGTCGAAATCGAACTCGCGCTGGCGGGCCTGATACTGGGTCGCGTCGACCATGCGGATCGAGGCGTCGACGCCTATCGCCTGCAAATTCTCGACGAAGGGCGTGGTCACGCGCACCAGCCCTTCCTCCTGCGTCAGGAATTCGACGGTGAGCTTCTCGCCCTTCTCGTTGGCGATCTGGCGTCCGCGCGGCGTCCAGCCGGCCTCGCCGAGCAGCCGGCGTGCCTCCTGCAGCGCGGCGCGGTTGCGCCCGGCCCCGTCGCTGACCGGGTAGGTGAAGACCGCGCCGAACACCTCCTCGGGCACCCGGCCGCGAAACGGCTCCAGCAGCGCCAGTTCTTCGGGGGAGGGCGCGCCTTCAGCCTTGAAGGCCGAACGTTCGAACACCGAGTTCGAGCGCGCATAGGCGCCGTAGAACAGGTTGCGGTTGGTCCATTCGAAATCGAAGCCGAGGCCGATGGCGCGCCGCACCCGCGCGTCCTGAAAACGCGGCCGGCGGAGATTGATCGCCCAGGCCTGCATCGACGGCCGCAACTCTCCGGGGAACTCGCGCTTGACCACCTTGCCTTCGCGCAGCGCCGGAAAGTCGTATTCGGTCGCCCACACCCGCGAGGTAAATTCCTGGCGGAAGTGGATGTCGCCCTTCTTGAACGCCTCGAACCCTGCCTGACGGTCGCGGAAGAACTCGATGCGCAGCTTCGCGAAATGGTTGAGTCCGCGATTGACGGGCAAGTCGGCTGCCCAATAGTCGGCGACGCGCTCATATTCGATCAACTGGCCGGCGACGACGCGCCCGACCTTGTACGGTCCCGAGCCTAGCACCGGCTTCAGTTGCGAGGCGTCGAAGGGATTGCTCTCGAAATAGGCCTGCGACAGGATCGGATAGCCGGCGACGGAAAAGATCGTGCGCGGCGACTGCCTGCCCGAAAAGGTGATGCGCAACGTGCGGTCGTCTTCCGCAACCGCCTCGACCATTTCGGACAGCGGCAGCATCAGCGAAGGGTGGCCGTCTTCCTTGAGCAGATTGAAGGTGAAGGCGGCATCGTGCGTGGTCAACGCCGAACCGTCATGGAAGCGGGCTTCCGGCCGCAGGTGAAAGGTGAAGCTGTTGCGGTCGGCCGAAATGGTCACGGTCTCCGCCACCAGCCCGTAAGAGGAGCCGGGTTCGTCGAGCGCGCCGGAAAACAGCGAATCGAAGCACATCTCCATGCGCGGCGGGGCGTCGCCCCGCCCGACGAAGCTGTTCAGCGTGTTGAAGGTCAGCACCGACTGGTTGAACAGCCAGTTCGGCACCGA
>JBLJBS010000186.1:0-4359 GCA_047637695.1 Aquamicrobium sp.
CGCCGGTTCGAGCCCCGCGCGGCGGAAGGCCGACAGCACGGCGAGATTGGCCGCGACGCCGGCCTTCATGTCGCCGGCGCCACGGCCATACATCCAGTCGCCCTCGCGCCGGGCCGAAAATGGCGGCGACGCCCACATCGTCGCCGGCCCCGCCGGCACCACATCGACATGACCGTTCAGGATCAGCGAGCGGCCCTCGCCGCGGGCCGGTCGATGGCTCCCGACCACGGTCCAGGCGTCGGCATAGTCGGCGTCGACCACCGGCGAGAAGCCCGGATGCTTCGCCAGTTCCGCGGCATCGAGCCGGAAGCGATCCGTCTCCAGCCCCAGCCGGCGCATCTCGTCCTCGACCAGGTCCTGGGCCGGCGCTTCGTTTCCCCGCGTGGAGGGAATGTTCACGAGCCTTTCCGTCAGTCCAAGCTGCTCTTCGAAGCCGGCATCGACCGCAGCGATCAGGGAACGGGCGATGTCTTCGGATGGCATGGGGTCCCGGCTCCTTTGTCGGCTGCGATGGAAACCGCTCATCATGAAGGATGACGGCCGCTTGACAATAAAAGGGAACCGGCCCTAAATTGTCAATATAAGGAAATTTTCTCTATAAGAAAAAGTTGAGAAGGCGCATGACCGACGAACGCTACGCGCTCAGCACCGTGCGACGCAGCCTCAACCTGCTGCGTCATCTGGAAGGCAATCCGCGCCCGCTGACATTGAGCGAGCTCGCTGCGCTGGAGGAAGTGACCCCGTCGATGGCGTTGCGGTGCCTGAGGACGCTCGAGGCTGGCGGGTTCGTCCAGCGTGACGAGCGCAAATGCTATTCCGCGCTGACCGGGGCCGACCGGCAGGTCGGGCTTGCCCGGGGGATCGAGGTTCTCGATGCCGTCGCGGCCTCGGGTGCGAAGGGCTCGACCGTTGCCGAGCTGGCCGCGAAGCTGGGCCTCGCCGATATCCAGATACGCGAAGCTCTCGATATTTTCTCCGCCGGCGGCATGGCTGTCTGTGATCCTGATTCCGACGGCTGGAAGATCGGCGGTGGAATGATCCGTTTCCTGCGGCCCGTCGTGAACGACAATTTCCTTTCCGGAACCATCCGGCCGCTGATGCAGGACCTGCTGGCGACATGGCAGGAGACGATCAGCTGGTTCGTCCCCGTCGGGCAGGAACAGGTCGTGGTCGAGGCGCTGCCCAGCCCGCACAGCGTCCGCTTCGTGCTCGATGTCGGCGAGCGCTTTCCCTGCTACATCGGCTCCGCCGGCAAGGCCCAGCTCTCGACGCTTCCCGCCGAAGAACTGGCGCTCTATCTCGCCGCGCTCGACCCCGTGCAGGTCACGCGGTTTCGCGTCGATCCCGCTGTGCTGGGCCAGGAACTTGCGGCGATCCGCCGCCGCGGCTTCGCCATGTCCGTCGGCGAGCGCGTCGAGGGTGCGGCGTCCGTCGCCGTCCCGGTGCCGGGCCCCGATGGGACGCTTCAAGGCGTCATCAGCGTGATGATGCCCCACTTCCGCACATCGTCCACCGAACTCGCGCGCATCGGCGAGGATCTCGTCGCCCGCATCGGCCGGCTTTTCGGCACGGCGGCAGCCGCCGCGCCGGGCAGGTGAGACCGCACGAACTTGATATCGACGTCCCAAGGGAGGAACTTATGACACGACATTTCTCTTTCCGCTCCGGCCTGCTCGGCGCCGTATCGGCCCTGACGGCGGTCGGCCTGATGACCGGCCTCGCTGCGGCTGAGACGAAACTCACCGCCGTGATGCATGCCGGCGTGCGTACCCTCGATCCGGTCTTCAGCACCGGCCACATCACCCGCAATCACGCCTACATGATCTACGACACGCTGCTGGCGCAGGACGAGAATTTCGAGCCCCGCCCGCAAATGGCCGACTGGACGGTCTCGGACGACCAGCTGACCTGGACGTTCACCCTGCGCGAGGGCCTGGTCTTCCACGACGGCGCGCCGGTCACCGCCGAGGATGCCGTCGCCTCGCTCAACCGCTGGGCGCAGAAGGACAAGGGTGGCCAGATGATCCTGGAGCGGACCGCAAGTCTGGAGGTGAAGGACGAGCGGACCTTCGTATGGACCCTGACCGCGCCTTTCGGGCCGATGCTGACGATGCTGTCCAAGCAATCGACCCTTCCGACCTTCATCATGCCGAAACGGGTTACCGACACGCCGATCACCGAGAGCATCACCGATTATACGGGTTCCGGGCCGTTCCGCTTCGTGGAAGCCGATTTCCGCCCCGGCGTCAGCGTCGCCTACGAGAAGTTCGACGCCTATGTCCCGCGCGAGGAACCAGCCTCGAACATGGCCGGCGGCAAGGTGGTGAAGCTCGACCGGGTCGAATGGGTGACCATGCCGGATGCGCAAACGGCGCTGAACGCGCTCGTCGCCGGCGAGATCGACTATCTGGAGCGCGTGCCCGTGGACATGCTGCCGATCGTCGAGCAGGAAGAAGCGGTCGTGGCCGAGGTGCGCGAGCCGATCGGTTCGATGACCATGGCGCGCATGAACTTCATGCACCCGCCCTTCGACAACAAGCTCGTTCGCCAGGCTGCCCTGAAGGCGGTTTCGCAAGAGCCGCTTCTGGCCGCGATGGTCGGCAATCCCGACTACTACAAGATTTGCGGAGCCGTCCTGGGCTGCGGCATGCCGCTCGGCAGCGAAGCGGGCGCCGACACTCTCATCAAGGGAGGCGGAGCGGCCGAGGCGAGGAAGCTTCTGGAACAGGCCGGCTATGACGGCACGCCCGTCGTCCTGCTGCATCCGACCGACGTCGCCACGCTTTCCACCCAGCCGGTGGTCGTGGCGCAGCAACTGCGCGAGGCGGGCTTCACCGTCGACCTGCAATCCATGGACTGGCAATCGGTCCTCGCCCGCGTGGTCAAGCGCGAAGCGCCGGCCGAGGGCGGCTGGAACATGTACATCACCAACTGGATCGTCCCGGAAGCTGCCGATCCGCTCAGCTTCCTGCCGCTCGACGGGCGTGGTCAGAAGGCGTTCGTCGGCTGGCCCGAGGACCCGGCGGCCGAGGACCTGAAAGCCGAATATATGGCGGCTGGCACCCTGGAGGAGCAGCAGGAGGTCGCCGTCCGCATCCAGGCCCACGCGCTCGACGAGGTGCTGCTGATACCGCTCGGCCAGTTCATCTTCCCGCAGGGACGGCGCAATGAGCTGACGCAGATGCTTCCCTCCGCCGTGCCCGTGTTCTGGAACATGGAACTCGCCGCGGAGTGACCCGCGCGCCGGCAAGGGGGCCCGAGCCGGCCCCCTTGCGGCAGTGCTCTTTCCATCGGGATATTCAGATGTTCGGCTATCTCCTGCGCCGGGTGCTGGCGGTCGTGCCCGTGCTGGCCTTCGTCGCGATCTTCGTCTTCCTGCTGCTGCGGCTCACGCCCGGCGACCCGGCCGAGATTCTCGCCGGCGACAGCGCGACGGTCGAACAGATCGCCGCCATCCGCGAGGCGATGGGACTGAACGATCCCCTCCACATCCAGTTCCTGACCTGGGCCGGGCAGATGCTGCGCGGCGACATGGGAACGTCGCTGATTTCGAGGACCCCGGTGACCGAGATGATCCTCGACCGCTTCGGGCCGACATTGTCGATCGCCGCCCTGACCATCGTCCTGACGGTGCTGATCGCGGTTCCGATGGGCGTGGTGGCGGCCTGGTGGCACCGCAGATGGGTCGATTATCTGATCATGGCCGTCTCGGTGATCGGGTTTTCCATTCCGGTCTTCGTCATTGCCTATCTGCTGATCCTGACCTTCTCGATCAAGCTCGGCTGGTTTCCGGTGCAGGGGTTCACGCCGATCGGCGAAGGCGTCGGTCCTTTCCTGCACCGGGCTTTCCTGCCGGTCCTGACGCTGACGGCGATCTATGTCGCGCTGATTGCGCGCATGACGCGCGCCAACATGCTTGAGGTGCTGGGCGAGGACTATATCCGCACCGCCCGCGCCAAGGGCGCGCCGGAGCGGCGGGTCCTGTTCCATCACGCGCTGCGCAATGCGGCCGTGCCGATCCTCACCGTGGTCGGCAGCGGCTTCGCGCTGCTCATCTCCGGGGTGGTGGTGACGGAGTCCGTCTTCAACATTCCCGGCATCGGCCGCCTGACCGTCGATGCGGTTCTGGCGCGCGACTACCCCGTCATCCAGGCGATGATCCTCGTGGTGAGCGCGATCTATGTCCTCATCAACCTGCTGATCGACCTCGCCTATACCCTGTTCGACCCGAGGATCCGCTATTGACCGGGCAACCCTTTCTTCCGCGGCCCATTCTTCCGCGGCAACGCACATGGACCGGGGCGCTGGCGCGTTTCGGGGTGGCGCCATGGGCCGCGGTCCTGGTTCTTGCCGTCATCG
>JBLJBS010000187.1:0-3791 GCA_047637695.1 Aquamicrobium sp.
CGGCGAGGCGATCCGCGCGCTGTCGATGGAAGGCCGGATGACCATCTGCAACATGTCGATCGAGGGCGGGGCCCGCGCCGGTCTGATCGCGCCGGACGAGACGACCTTTGCCTATGTCAGGGACAAGCCGCGCGCGCCGACCGGCGAAGCGTGGGAGCGCGCGGTCGAATACTGGAAGACGCTGCGCTCGGATGAAGACGCGCATTTCGACAAGGTGGTGGTGCTGGACGCCGCCAAGCTGCCGCCGATCGTCACCTGGGGTTCCTCGCCCGAGGATGTCGCCTCCGTCACCGGCGCGGTGCCCAATCCCGACGAGATCGAGGACGAGAACAAGCGCAACTCCAAGAAGCGGGCGCTCGACTATATGGGCCTGACGCCGGGCACCAAGATGACGGACATCGCCGTCGACCGCGTCTTCATCGGCTCGTGCACCAATGGCCGCATCGAGGATCTGCGCGCCGCTGCGAAGGTGATCGAGGGCAGGAAGGTCGCCCCCACCGTCAGCGCTATGGTGGTGCCGGGCTCGGGACTGGTCAAGGAACAGGCCGAGGCGGAAGGGCTGGACAAGGTCTTCATCGAAGCCGGTTTCGACTGGCGCGAGCCGGGCTGCTCGATGTGCCTTGCCATGAACGACGACCGGCTCAATCCCTACGAGCGCTGCGCCTCGACGTCCAACCGCAATTTCGAAGGCCGGCAGGGCTTCAAGGGCCGCACCCATCTCGTCTCGCCGGCGATGGCGGCGGCGGCGGCGATCGCCGGGCATTTCGTCGACATCCGCGACTGGCATTAAATCAATTCCAGCAAAGGTGCGCAGCGGTTTCACGTCCGGGATTGCGTAAAAAACGAATAGCTGGAGCATTGAAGGCGATTCAGCAATCGCAGGAAACACTCCAGACGCGGGAAACGGTCGCTCGCGAAAGCGGACCAGTCGGCAGGCGGCGCATCACGCGCCGCCTGTTTGCGTTTCGGCCCCGGAGGTCAACGGGTCAACGCAGCCGCCGACGGCGTTAACCGGATTTTCGCGCCTTCGCTTCATCATGGCTGATGCGGTCGGGTAGCGGGCATGAGTGGCGCAGGCTTCATTCTCATCATCAATCTCGCGGTTGCGGGTCTTTTCTGCGTCAGCTTCCTGCTGATCGCGACCTATGATCGACGCTACAAGTCGGCGCTGTGGTTTGCCGGCGCCTATGTCTGCGGCATGGTCTATGCCGCGATCGAATTCCTGCTGCCGGTCTTCGCCAATGTCAGCGTGGGGGTTTTCCTCGGGCATCAGGCATTTCTTGCCGCGACCGTGCTGCTCAATATCGGCATTGCATATCGCTATGAAACCAAGCCGCCGCGTCTGCTGCTCGGCGCGGCCATCGCCGTTTCTGTCGTTGCGGGAATTCTGGTCCAGGAGCTGCCGCGCGGCACATTCCTGCGCAATTTTCTCTATCAGGGGCCGTATTTCCTGATGCAGATGATCGGCCTTTACATCGTGCTGCACGCCTCGGCGACCCGGCCGGCGGGCCGGCGGGGAATGGATACGCTTCTGGCCGGCTTCATCGGCTTCAGCGGACTGCATTATCTGCTGAAGCCGTTTCTCGCCATGCTGCTCGGCGGCAATGGCCAGACGGCGCAGGATTATCTGTCGACCACCTATGCCATGGCATCCCAGGCCATGGGCGCGGTGGTCGTCGTGGCGACGGCGCTCATCCTGCTTGCGATGCTGATGCTGGACATTGCCAGGGACATGACCACGCGCTCGGAAACCGACGCCCTGTCGGGTCTTCTGAACCGACGCGGTTTCGAAGCGCGTCTCGACGACATCCTCGAGCGGCTGCCGATGGACGGAATGCCGGTCTCGCTGGTCATCTGCGACCTCGATCATTTCAAGAAGGTCAACGATACGTGGGGCCACGCCGCCGGCGACAGGGTGATCGCCGCCTTCGCCGCGACGCTGCGGGAGGCGGCAGCCGGCCATCACGTCGTCGGGCGCGTCGGCGGCGAGGAATTTGCGGTGCTGTTGCCGGAATGCAATCTCGCAGCCGGACGCCTGTTCGCCGAAAGCGTGCGGGTGGCGTTTTCGGCCCGCGATATAGAGGGGTTTCCTGCCGGGCAGACGTTTACCGCCAGCTTCGGCGTGGCTGAGATCGCGTCGTCGGAAAACGCGGCGTCGCTCCAGTCGCGTGCCGACGCTGCCCTCTACGACGCCAAGCGGGCTGGCCGCGACTGCGTCCGGTCGAGCCGTCCCCGGCCGACGGCTACCGTCCACAACATCGCCGCCGCCGAATAGTCGCCGCCGATAAAGGCTGCCATCAACGGCAGACCACCGGGGCCTGCGGTATCTCGCCCCGCTCGAGCCCGTACATGTGGCTGCGGCCGTACCAGACGTGCGGCGGCCGCGAGCAGCGCAGACCCCGGCGCGGCACATCCGCCTCGACCATTTCCGGCTCGTAATAGGAGCCGGTCTGGCGATAGGCCTCGGCGACGTGGCCCATTCCGACCAGGATGCGCTTGTAGCCGGCGGGGCTATAGATCACCAGATTGCCGAAGCTGTCGGCGTGGACGCGGTCACGCGCGCCTTCGGCCGCGATGGCGGAAGAGGCGAGCAGGCCGGCCGTCGCCGCGGCGGCAAGGACGGAAAACATGCGCATGACGTTTGCTCCTGTCGAAAACCCGGAATGCGAAGGGCCGCGAAATCCCTCCACACCTCGCCGCAGGAGTTTAACGTCTTATTAACCTTTGTTAAGAGCGCTGCTGCTGATCGGCCCGCCGCTTTGCATTATATGGTTAATTCCGGCAGCGTCCGGGGCGGGCGGAGCGCACAGACGGCAGGGCGACCCGCCCGGCAAATCGAAAGGAAGGGCCATGGCTTCGGAGCATCAGATCGACATCGTGCTGCTGCATCTCAAGGATGCGCGCGAGCTTGCGCCGCTGCTGGCCGCCTATGCGCAGGCTCTGAAGCGCGGCGCGCCGCGGCGGCCGGACGAATTCCACGCCGAAAGCCTGCTTCAGGACCGCACCGCCGAAATCATCGGTGCGCGGCTGGACGGTGCGCTGGTCGGCTTCGCCATCTTCACCGATCTTCCTGAGCCGATCACCGGCCTGCGCTGCGGCCAGGTCGACCATCTCTACGTCCATCACGATCATCGCAGCAAGGGCATCGCCAAGGCGCTGATCGACCTCCTCGCCGACAAGGCCGACGAGCGCGCGTGGTCGCGGCTGATCCTCAATGCGCCACGCCAGCCCGAGGATGGGCGGCGCCTCTACGAGCAGATCGCGACACCTGCCGACTGGACCTCATTCGTCATTCATTTCGAGGACAACTGAGCACGGGATCTATCTCTCTCGCGGCGATTCGCTCCCTCCGCGCCTGCGACGGAGCAGCCCCGCCGGTCGGCGGGCGGTCATTATCGCGAACCCTCCCGCTCCCCCGTGAAGGCCAGATCCCGCCTTATGCAGGTGTCCGGGCATGTCGCGAGGTCGGCCGTTGATCTTTCGCCATGATTGGCGCTAAGTCTCGCGCCCATGACAGTGCCGATGACAGCGAAGATGACCGCCAGCAGAAGAGAAAATCCACGGCACGACAATGTTGCCCGGGGTGTTGCCCCAGGCGCTACCTGGGGCGCCCTCGCCGTGATCGGCCTCGCCTTCGGTCTTTGCGGCTGCGTGTCGGACGGCCCGGCACCCGCCATGACCTCGCTGCAGGCTGTCGAAACCGCCCCGACCCAGCCCAGAACGGCCACCTACAATTGCGGCGACGACGGCAGCATCACCGTCGAGGCGATGCCGAGCGCGGTGCGGCTGGT
>JBLJBS010000188.1:0-4800 GCA_047637695.1 Aquamicrobium sp.
GGCGCGCGCATCTTCAACACGCTGCTGTTCGAGATGAAGCGCCGCGGCGCGAAGAAGGGCCTCGGCACGCTGTGCATCGGCGGCGGCATGGGCGTCGCCATGTGCGTTGAAAGATAGAGAGCAGTGAATAGGGAGTGGTGAGTAGGGGAAAAGGGCGAAGGCGGGAGGGGACCGAAGAAACCCTAATCACTATTCGCTATTCCCTGCTCACTCTCCGACCAACGGGAGGAGACTTGCATGACCAGAACAGCACTCGTGACCGGCGGTTCGCGCGGCATCGGCGCGGCCATCTCGGTGGCGCTGAGGAATGCGGGCTACAAGGTGGCCGCCAATTATGCCGGCAATGACGAGGCGGCGGCGAAGTTCCGCGACGAGACCGGCATCGCGGTCTATAAATGGTCGGTTGCCGACTACGACGCCTGCGCTGCCGGTATCGCCAAGGTCGAAGCCGATCTCGGCCCGGTCGACGTGCTCGTCAACAATGCCGGCATCACCCGGGACGCGATGTTCCACAGGATGACGCCGCAGATGTGGCGCGAGGTCATCGACACCAACCTTTCGGGCGTCTTCAATATGACGCATCCGCTGTGGAACGGCATGCGGGAGCGTAAGTTCGGCCGCGTCATCACCATATCCTCGATCAACGGCCAGAAGGGTCAGGCGGGGCAGGCCAATTACTCGGCGGCCAAGGCCGGCGACCTCGGCTTTACCAAGGCGCTGGCGCAGGAGGGCGCCCGCGCCGGCATCACCGTCAACGCCATCTGTCCCGGCTATATCGGCACCGACATGGTCAAGGCGATCGACGAGAAGGTGCTTGCCGAACGCATCATCCCGCAAATCCCGGTCGGCCGGCTCGGCGAGCCGGAGGAGATCGCCCGGATCGTCGTCTTCCTCGCTTCTGACGACGCGGGGTTCATCACGGGCTCGACGATCTCCGCCAATGGCGGTCAGTTCGTCGTCTGATCGCAATCCGGATCGCGCGGCCGGGATACGCCTGGCCGCGACGATCTGTTCGCGAAAGCGATCTTGCCGGGTGCTTTGCACCGCACGATATTCCTTCGGTGGATGAGCCTGCGCGCAGCGGTGCTCCAGCGAAGGAGATCAAGATGACAATCAGAAACGTCACCGTTCTGGGAACCGGAGTTCTCGGTGCGCAGATCGCATTCCAGACCGCCTATAGCGGTTTTCAGGTCGTCGGCTACGACATCAACGACGCGGCGATCGCCAAGGCAAAGAAAACCGTCGACTGGCTTGCCGGCCGTTATGCAAGCGACATCGCGGACGCCGACGAGGCAAAGCTGAATGCCGCGCGGGAGCGGCTGACCTGGTCGACCAGCCTCGCCGAGGCCGTCAGGACCGCGGACCTCGTCATCGAGGCCGTGCCCGAGCAGATCGACCTCAAGCGCAAGGTCTATGGCGAGCTTGCCGAAGCGGCGCCCGCATCGGCCATCTTCGCGACCAATTCCTCGACATTGCTGCCGAGCGCCATTGCCGACAGCACCGGCCGGCCGGAAAAGTTCCTTGCCCTGCACTTCGCTAACGAGATCTGGAAGCACAATGTCGCCGAGGTGATGGGGCATCCCGGCACCGACCCGGCCATCTATGCCGAAGTGGCCGCCTTCGCGAAGGCCATCGGCATGGTGCCGATCGAGATTCACAAGGAGCAGCCGGGCTATGTGCTGAACTCTCTGCTCGTTCCCTTCCTCAACGCGGCTTCCGCCCTGCTGGTGGACGGGATCGCCGAACCGGAAGCGATCGACCGGACCTGGAAGATCGCGACCGGCGCGCCGAAAGGGCCGTTCGAGATCTACGACATCGTCGGCCTGACCACCGCCTACAACATTTCGTCGGTCGGCAGCCCAAAGTCGCAGGAATTCGCGCGTTATCTCAAGGAAAACTACATCGACAAGGGAAAGCTCGGCGTTTCGACCGGTGAAGGCTTCTACACCTATCGCAAGTGATCCCTCGCTTTCCTGCCGGCGCGATCGCGGCAAAAACAAAACCCCGGATTTCTCCGGGGCTTCGATCGTTTCGCGGCCTCCCGCGCGGGAGGCCGTTTTGACTGCGGCCGGTTTCAGTCGTCGTTGAGCAGCGCCTTGTAGACGACGCCGGCGATCGCTGCGCCGATGAGCGGCGCGACCCAGAACAGCCAAAGCTGCGCCAGCGCCGGACCTTCCGCGAACAGCGCGACGCCGGTCGAGCGGGCGGGGTTGACCGAGGTGTTGGTCACCGGGATCGAGATCAGGTGGATCAGCGTCAGCGCGAGGCCGATGGCGATCGGCGCGAAGCCGGCCGGCACCCGGCCGCTGGTGGAGCCGAGAATGACGATCAGGAAGAAGAAGGTCAGGAGAATTTCGATGACCAGCGCCGAGGTCAGCGAATAGCCGCCGGGCGAAGCCTCGCCATAGCCGTTCGACGCGAAGCCGCCGACCGAGACGAAGTCGGACTTACCGCTGACGACGAGGTAGAGCGCGAGCGCGGCGAGAACCGCGCCGACGAGCTGGGCGATGACGTAAGGCACGAGGTCCTTGCCGTCGAACTTGCCGGCTGCGAGCAGGCCGACCGTGACGGCCGGGTTGAAGTGACCGCCGGAAATGCCGCCGACGGCATAGGCCATCGTCAGCACCGTAAGGCCGAAAGCGAGCGCCACACCGGCGAAGCCGATGCCGAGCTCAGGATAGGCGGCGGCGAGCACGGCCGAGCCGCAACCGCCGAAGACCAGCCAGAATGTTCCGAGAAGCTCGGCCAGAAGACGCTTTGTCATGCTTGATTCTCCGTGAATTGAGAGGGGCAAAGTCAGCAAGAGCACGAGTCGCAGCGTTCGGCAACCGGCACACCATCAGCCGTCTCAGCACCCGCCCACACCGTCAAAGGTTAACGAACGGGGCTCGAAGCCTGTGCGAATCGCATGGCAATGTCTGTGGATTTGTTGTGGATGAACTGTGGAAACCACAACATCTTGTGGAGAACAAAACGGGAAAGGATGCGTAATAGTGATTCGTCGCCGATTCGTTCCGGCTTTGAGCGGAAAGTTAACGGAAAAGGCCGCCAAGCCGA
The DNA here is from genome assembly GCA_047637695.1 of Aquamicrobium sp. Classification (GTDB taxonomy): domain Bacteria; phylum Pseudomonadota; class Alphaproteobacteria; order Rhizobiales; family Rhizobiaceae; genus Aerobium. The sequence goes on from JBLJBS010000188.1 coordinate 3,058, forward strand.
AGATGGGTAAAAATTGCGTTAACAAAAACTTAACGAATTCCTAAGTTTGCAGCGTGCTTCGCTGATGGCCGGCGAGTCTTGCAAGGGGCTTTTCCGGCAAAGGTTAACGGCAGGACCGCATCGGGCGGTCGAGCGGCAGAATGCGATTCAGGATGTCGCCCGGAAGCGAGGCTGAAACACTACATATAGTGGTGAACAAATCGGGAAAATGCGCCGGTCAGTGATTCGTCGCCGATTCGTTCCAGACTCGTTCCGAGTGTTAACGCGCCGGATTTTTTCCTCCGCGAAATGTGTGCGTCCCCGGCGAAATGGATCTTCGGACCGCCGCAACCGAAGGCATATCTTTCGCGCGGTTGCGGCTCGTGCTAACCCGCAGGGCAGACAAGCCCGCGCCTTGCAGCCTGCGGACACCAGAGGGCCGCCCCCGCACGATGAGCATCTCCCTGAGACCCGACGCTCCGCTCGTCCTGTCCGGCCGGGACGTCACCGCCGTGCTCGGCCCGACCAATACCGGCAAGACGCATCTCGCCATCGAACGGCTGGTGGCGCATGAGAGCGGCGTGATCGGCCTGCCGCTCAGGCTGCTGGCGCGCGAGGTCTATGCCCGCGTCTGCGAGAAGGTCGGGGCCGACAAGGTGGCGCTCGTCACCGGCGAGGAAAAGATCCAGCCTGCGAGCGCGCGCTATTTTGTCTGCACGGTCGAGGCGATGCCGCGCGAGACCGATGCCGCCTTTGTGGCGATCGACGAGGTGCAGCTCGCCGCCGACCTCGAGCGCGGCCATATCTTCACCGACCGCCTGCTTCACCTGCGCGGCCGGCAGGAGACCCTGCTTCTGGGTGCTGCCACGATGCGCGGCATTCTCGAAAAGCTCCTGCGCGGGATTTCCGTCGTCACCCGGCCGCGTATGTCGCATCTGGCCTATGCCGGCTCCAAAAAGCTGACGCGGCTGCCCCGCCGCTCGGCCATCGTCGCCTTCTCGGCCGACGAGGTCTATGCTATCGCCGAGCTGATCCGCCGGCAGCGCGGCGGCGCTGCCGTGGTGCTGGGCGCGCTCAGCCCACGCACCCGCAACGCCCAGGTCGAGCTCTATCAGTCCGGCGACGTCGACTATCTCGTCGCGACGGACGCCATCGGCATGGGCCTGAACCTCGACGTCGACCACGTCGCCTTCGCCCAGAACCGCAAGTTCGACGGCTACCAGTATCGCGAGTTGACGGCGGCCGAGCTCGGCCAGATCGCCGGCCGCGCCGGCCGCCACATGCGCGACGGAACCTTCGGCGTCACCGGCCAGGTCGACCCGTTCCCGGACGAGCTGGTCGAGCGCATCGAGAGCCACGATTTCGAGCCGGTGAAGGTTCTGCAATGGCGCACCGCCGGGTTCGACTTCTCCAGCCTCGATGCGTTGCGCCGCTCGATCGAGCGCGTGCCGGGGGTGGAAGGGCTGACGCGGGCGCTGCCGGCCATCGATGCGCGCGCGCTCGACTATCTCGCCAAGGACGACGAGATCAGGCAGCTCGCCGACCGGCCGCGTCGGGTCGAGCTTCTGTGGGGCGCCTGCGCGTTGCCGGACTATCGCCGCATCGCGCCGGCCCAGCATGCCGATCTGATCGGCTCGATCTATCTCGACCTCGCGAAGAAGGGCTTCGTCGACGAGGATTACATGGCCGAGCAGGTGCGGCGGGCCGATACCACCGAGGGCGACATCGACACGCTGTCGGCGCGGATCGCCCAGATCCGCACCT
>JBLJBS010000189.1:0-19556 GCA_047637695.1 Aquamicrobium sp.
TTGGCGGCTTCGGCCACGGTCATGACCTTGAGGCCGTCGGCCTCGACCTTCTTGGCGGTGGCGGAGCCGGCCTTGAGGCCGACGGCGATTTCCTTGGCGCCCGAATCCTTCAGGTTGAGCGCGTGCGCCCGGCCCTGGGAGCCGTAACCGATGATGGCGACCTTCTTGCCCTTGATGAGATTGAGATCGGCATCGCGATCGTAATAGACACGCATTGGCATTTCCTTCCTTTGATTTCCCTTGGGGCCTTTGATTTTCCCTTTGGGGTCGTGAACTCAGCCGGCTGGCGCCGGCGTCTCTGATTGGCCGGCTTGCGCCGGCGGCTGGCTTGCCCCGTAAAGGGCGAAGAACTGCCGCGTCGCTTCGGCCGCGTCGCGGGCGATCTCTTTGTCGGTCATCTCGATCCTGTCGCCGAGCAGCAGCCTGATCTGCACGTCGCGGCCGACCAGCCCGAAAAAGGTTCGGAACGCAGTCTCGGCATCGTCGAATTCGAGCAGTCCGACCTCGCGCCCGGCCTGAAGCAGAGGCTTCATCCGTTCGCCGATGGCAAAGCGGCCATTGGCAAGCACGATCTCGCCGAGATTGCTCTTGCCCGAACCGGCATGGACGACCGCCACGCGATTGAGCGCAATCGAGGTGCGCGAGGAAATGACCGCCAGCCAGTTGGCGGCGAAACGGTCGAGGCTTTCGCGCAGCGCATGAGCATCTAGGCGCTGGCGGTCGAAATTACCGGCGCGCACGCGCGATGCCTGCCAGCGCACGGTCGCGGTCAGCAGGCCGTCACGGTCGCCGAACCATTTGTAGAGCGTTTCCTTGGAGCATTTGGCACGGCGCGCCACCGCCGCCATCGTCAGCGCCTCGCGGCCTTCGACAAGCAGGTCGAGAACGACGTCGAGCACTTCGCCCTGGCGCGGACTGACATCGTCGCTGCCCGCCTCGAAATCAGCTGCCAAGACGGCCGCAATACCGGGATTCGGCGCGGTCGCACGGGGGGATACCCCCGTCCTTGTCGATCCTGTCGCCTGCCCTGCCTTCACCGCTGAACCACTCCGTGACGGAACTTGCCGTTGCCGTACCGTACGTTACGGTTCGGATTATCGCGAACCGGGTTTGCGCGCAAGAGGCTTTGCGCGGAACGGGCGCACGGCCGAGGATCGCGACCGTGAAAAGACTTTCCCACGCTGCGGAAGATCACATTTTTTCAAAGCGTTGAAGCGAACTGCCGCCAGATCGAATCAATCCGCCTAGAGCGCGTCGCGATCTTTCAGGTTCATTCCGTACGCTTTAAGCTTTTGTTCTTACGCATGTCGTTGTCCCGAAACCGGTTCCCACTTTCGGGCGACATGCTTTAGAAATCGCTTCAACAGGCCCCCTCACCCGCCGGCATCGGGATTGCGGGCATAGCCGGGGCCGATCGTCAGCGGGCGGTCCGGCACCACCGCGTCGGAGACGTTGCTCGTGAAAGCGATGTCGCGCGACCATAAGAGATGCTCGTCCTCGCGGTCGAGAACACGCAGGGAGACGCGATAAGCCCTGCCGGCCTCGACACCGCGCACCGGCGGCGAACGCAACGACAGCCGGGTCATCTCGACGCCGCCGATGCGCTGGCGCACGACAAGGGGCGGCCCGCCGGCCGGATTTTCGAAGGCGGCCTCGACGATCGTGCCGGTCGGCAGCGGCCGCGCCACGGCGGCGGAGAAACCGTAATAGACGTCGGCGACCCGGTAATTGAAGATGAAGCCGCCTCCCAGCACCTGAAGCCATGGCTTGTCGGCCGGGTCCTCACGCGTCAGCCAGCCGAGCGCGAAAAGAGGCACCAGCATCGCGCATGCGACCGCGAGAAGTCGAGCGGGCGTCAGACTGTCGAGCATCGGCGGAAGCTATAGCATTTTGCAGTCGGACGGAATCGTCTGACGTCGCATAAATGCGGCTCAAGAAACAAAGCGAGAGCGACGGAACTGCATTCGACAGAATGCCCGTTGCTCTAGCAGTTCCGCCACCCGGCGTTGATTATCCCGCCTTCTGGCAAAATTCAGGCCAGCATCGGCCACAGGCTGGCGACGAGCAGCAGCCCCATGGCGATGTTGAACCATTTCAGCCGCACGGGGTCGGAAAGGAAGCCGCGCAGCGCGACGCCGAACCCCGCCCATGTCGAAACGCAGGGCAGATTGACCAGCGCGAACGCCACCGCGACCAGAACGACCGAGAGGAACGGAGCCTGCGGGTTAGTATAGATCGCCATGGCGGTGATGGCCATCACCCATGCCTTGGGATTGACCCACTGGAAGGCGGCGGCCTCGAGAAAGGTCATCGGCCGGGCCTCGTCGGCTTCCGCGTCGGCGCTGCCCATCGAGCGCGCCATGGCGATGCGCCAGGCGAGATAGACGAGATAGGCGCCGCCACCGATTTTGAGCGCCATATGCAGCACCGGATAGGCGGCCAGCACAGCGCCGAGACCGAAGCCGACGCCGAGCAGCAGCGACAGAAAGCCGATGCCGATGCCCAGCATGTGCGGGATGGTGCGGCGGAAGCCGAAATTGACGCCGGACGCCATCAGCATCAGGTTGTTCGGGCCCGGCGTGATCGACGTGACGAAGGCGAAAAGGATGAGCGCCGCGAAGATGTCGAGCGTCATGGTCTTTCTCCGAAACAAGGTCAGCTAACCTGACCTAAAAATCAGGATGGTGCTTGTGACGAGCCTGCCCCGGCCGTTGGCGCAACGGCAGCCAACGACCCGGCCAGCCACCGGCCGGAACAGGCGCAACGGCTCAGCCGGGGCTTCCGGCGCGATTGAAGCGAGGCGTCAGGCTTCCATGCCCTGAGGGCCGCGATTCATGGCGGCTACGCCGGTGCGGCAGACCTCGATCAGGCCCAGCGGCTGCATGATGGAAATGAACTGGTCGATCTTGGTCGTCTTGCCGGTGATCTCGAAGACGAAATGCTCCGTGGTGGCATCCGAGACCTTGGCATGGAACGCATCGGCGAGCCTGAGCGCCTCGACGCGCTCGTTGCCTTCGCCGCGCACCTTGACCAGCGCCAGTTCGCGCTCCAGCGGCCGTTCCTGACCCATGGCGCGGGCAATGACCGTCAGGTCGTTGACGCGATGGACCGGCACGATCCGCTCGAGCTGATGCTTGATCTGCTCCAGCACATGCGGCGTGCCGCGGGTGACGATGGTGATGCGCGACAGATGCGCCTCATGCTCGGTTTCCGACACGGTCAGGCTGTCGATGTTGTAGCCGCGTCCCGAGAACAGGCCGATGACGCGGGCAAGGACGCCCGGCTCGTTGTCGACCAGTACGGAAAGCGTGTGCTTCTCGGCAAGCTGGGTCTCGCGGGCGATGAAGTAGGCGGAGCCGGTGGGCTGAAGCTGGGCGTTCATGGTGTTGTCTCTTTCTCGTGGTCCCGTTCCGGGAACTCGCGGCTTTGCTGCGGCAAGCGTCAGACCAGTTCCCTGCCCTTGGCGTCGATGGCGTTGGCGACCGCCTCGTCGGTGGCCTCGTCGGGAAGCAGCATTTCGTTATGCGCCTTGCCGGACGGGATCATCGGGAAGCAATTGGCGAGGTTGGCGACCCGGCAGTCGAACAGCACCGGCTTCTTCACGTCGATCATCTCGCGGATGGCGTCGTCGAGCTCGCCCGGCTTTTCGCAGCGTATGCCGTGGGCGCCGAACGCCTTCGCCATCAGCACGAAATCCGGCATCGCCTCGGTATAGGAATGCGACAGCCGGTTGCCGTGCAGCAATTGCTGCCACTGGCGGACCATGCCCATATACTGGTTGTTGAGGATGAATATCTTGATCGGGGCCTCATACTGCACCGCCGTCGACATCTCCTGCATCGTCATCTGCACCGAGGCGTCGCCGGCAATGTCGATGACCAGCGCATCGCGGTGCGCGATCTGGACGCCGAGCGCGGCCGGCAGGCCATAACCCATCGTGCCGAGGCCACCGGAGGTCATCCAGCGGTTCGGCTTGTCGAAGCCGAAATGCTGGGCCGCCCACATCTGGTGCTGGCCGACTTCGGTGGTGATGTAGGTGTCGCGGTTCTTCGTCAGTTCGTAGAGCCGCTGGATGGCGTATTGCGGCATGATGACGTCGTCATTGCCCCTGAAGGCGAGCGAGTCGCGCGCGCGCCAGCGGTCGATGGTCTCCCACCACGGCTTCAGCGCGCCCTTGTCCGCCTTGGCGGTGGCGCGCCACAGCCTGACCATGTCCTCGAGCACGCGGCCGATATCGCCGCGGATGGGCACATCCACCCGCACGTTCTTGTTCAGCGACGACGGGTCGATGTCGACATGGATCTTCTTCGAATTGGGCGAGAACGCATCGAGGCGGCCGGTGATGCGGTCGTCGAAACGCGCGCCGAGGCAGACCATCACGTCGCAGTCATGCATGGCCATGTTGGCCTCGTAGGTGCCGTGCATGCCGAGCATGCCAAGCCACTGCTTGCCGGAGGCCGGATAGGCACCCAGCCCCATCAGCGTCGAGGTGACGGGAAAACCGGTCAGCTCGGCCAGTTCGCGCAGCAGATGGCTGGCCTCCGGCCCGGAATTGATGACGCCACCGCCGGAATAGATGATCGGTCGCTTCGCCCCTGCCATCAGTGCGACGGCCTGGCGGATGGCCTCCAGGTCGCCCTGCAGCTTGGGGCTGTAGGAATTGCGCGGCGCCTGCTGCGGCGGCGTATAGATGCCCTTGGCGAACTGGACGTCCTTGGGGATGTCGACGACGACCGGGCCGGGACGCCCCGTGGTGGCGATGTGAAACGCCTCGTGGATGATGCGGGCGAGGTCGTTGACGTCCTTGACCAGCCAGTTGTGCTTGGTGCACGGACGCGTGATGCCGACGGTGTCGCATTCCTGGAAGGCGTCGGAGCCGATCAGCGTCGTCGGCACCTGACCCGAGATGCAGACCACCGGGATCGAATCCATCAGCGCGTCCTGCAGCGGCGTCACGGCGTTGGTGGCGCCCGGCCCCGAGGTGACGAGAAAAACGCCGGCCTTGCCGGTCGAGCGGGCATAGCCTTCGGCGGCATGGCCCGCGCCCTGCTCGTGGCGGACGAGGATGTGCTGGATGTCGTCCTGCTGGAACAGTTCGTCATAGATCGGAAGCACCGCGCCGCCCGGATAGCCGAAGATGTGCTCGACGCCGTTGTCCTTCAGCGCCTGGATCACGATCTCCGCGCCGGTCATTTCGCGCCTGCCGGCTTCGTTGGCTGCGTTGCTCATTGTCTCTTCCCGTCCTGTGCTCGCGCGTTCCGCTAGGGTCTGTATCGTTATCGAAGGCAATAAAAAAGGCCCCCGAGGGAGCCTGTCTGTCGCGCATGGGTGCTTGTCGCCCGGCGGCTACGCCGCCCTGCCCATGCGCTGTCCTACGATAAGAATGGTCGTGTTCATGGGCGCGGACACTAAAGGGCGGGTCGTCGTGCTGTCAATGCAAAAACGCGACCCACCGCGGCTCCTGCCTCGGGAGAGAAGAACATGCGGGTTCTTTACCCGGCCTCAACCATTCCAAATCACCGCGATTTAACTCTCCTGCCTTAATGTTGAAGGATTGGATCAGGGGGTAGCAGCCAGTGATGTTCGTTGAACGCGCCGAAGCGAGCGAGGCGACGAGCCAGGAACGACGCGACGCAGCGCAGTCCGACAGCCGCGTGCTGGGCCACGTCATTCATTGCGACGGCGCCCGCGCCACGCTTGCGGGCTATGCCTGCGACGAGCGCGCGCAGGTTCTCAGCCACTGGACCGTCGGGCGGATGATCTCGATCAACCTGGGAGCCGTCCGCACGGTCGGTCTGGTCTACCGCATCGAGACGCCTGCGCGGGGATGGGACGAAAGCGGCCGCAATCCCATCAACGTCCATGTCGAGCTGATCGGCGAGGTGCGCGACACGGAAGCAGGCAGGCAGGTGTTCGACCGCGGCATAACCACCTATCCGCATGTCGGGGCCATCGCCCATCGCATCCGCACCCGCGATCTGGAAGCCGTCTACGACCTCGCCGGCCGGCGCGCTCTTTCCATCGGCCGGCTGGCGCAGGACGAGGCCATCGACGCCCGCATCGCCATCGACGACACGCTGAACCGGCATTTCGCCGTCGTCGGCACCACCGGCGTCGGCAAGTCGACGGCGGTGTCGCTGCTGGTGCGCAAGGCGATCGAGGCGCGGCCCGACCTGCGCGTGCTGATCCTCGACCCGCACAACGAATTCTCCGCCGCCTTCCCCGACCAGTCGATCCGCATCAACACGCAGTCGCTGGAACTGCCGTTCTGGCTGTTCAGGCTCGAGGAACTGGTCGAGGTGCTGTATCGCGGCCGCGAGGCGATCCCGGAAGAGGTCGACATCCTGCGCGATCTCATTCCCCTCGCCCGGCAGAACTATCGCAGCCCCTCCGGCTTCTCCGTGGTGCGCCGCTCGGCCGAAGCCGCCGGCATCACCGCCGACACGCCGGTTCCCTACCGGATCGCCGACGTGATCAAGCTGATCGACGAGCGCATGGGCCTGCTGGAAAGCAAGAACGACAGGCCGGTCTATCGCGCCCTGCGCATCCGCATCGACGCGGCGATGAACGACCCGTCCTATCGCTTCATGTTCGCCTCGCGGCTGATCGACGACAACCTTCACGAGACCATCGGCCGCATCTTCCGCGTGCCGCATCAGGGCAAGCCCATCACCTGTCTCGATCTCTCGGTGCTGCCGTCGGAAGTGGTCAATTCGGTCTGCTCGGTGCTGGCACGGCTGGCCTTCGACCTCGCCGTCAACAGCCAGGGCCGCCTGAAGCTCCTGGTGCTGTGCGAGGAAGCCCACCGCTACATGCCCGCCGATCCGCGTCTCGGCTTCGCGCCCACCCGCCATGCTTTGTCGCGCATCGCCAAGGAGGGGCGCAAATATGGCTGCTATCTCGGCGTCGTCACCCAGCGGCCGGGCGAGCTCGACCCGACCGTACTGTCGCAATGCTCGACCATCTTCGCGATGCGGCTGGCCAACGAGGCCGACCAGGACATCATCCGCTCCGCCATCGCCGATTCCTCGGCCTCGACGCTGTCGTTCCTGTCGTCGATGGGCCAGCGCGAGGCCATCGCCTTCGGCGAGGGCGTGGCGACGACGATGCGGATGAAGTTCGAGCATCTGGCCCCGTCGCTTCTGCCCGGCTCGCGGCGCCGGCAGGAAAGCGAACGCATCGCCGACGATGCCGAGATCGACATCCAGACGCTGGTGGCCAACCTTCGCGGCACGGCAAATCCGGGCTTCGCGCAGCCATCGGGGCTTGGCATGCCGGTCGATCCGCTGCTTCAGGCTGGCGATCCGCCGCCACCCCTGCCGCCGGTGCCGCCGGAAAAGCGCGCGCCGCAGCCGGAAGACCGCTTCCGCCGCCGCTTCCGCGACGACGATACGCTGCGCCGGCTCTACGAGTGACCGGCGGTCTCAGCCGGGGCTGACGAACTCGCCCAACGCAATACGCCGCCATTCCGGGCCGAACTGGTTGCGGAACCACGTCATCTGCCGCTTGGCATATTGGCGGGTGGCGATCTTGGCCTGCTCGATCGCCTCGGCCAGAGCGATCTCGCCCCTGTCGGCGGCAATGAGCTCGCGCAGGCCGATGGCCTTCATTGCCGGCAGCGCCGGATCGAGGCCGCGCGCGCCGAGCGCCCGCGCCTCGTCGAGCACGCCGTTCTCCAGCATCGCGTCGAAGCGGCGTGAAATGCGGCGCGCCAGTTCCTCGCGGTCCGGCTCGACGACCAAAAGCCTTGCGCTGGCCCCATCGACGACCGGCTGCCCCGCCGCCTTCTGCCATTCCGAGATCTGTCGGCCCGACGCCTCCAGAACTTCCAGCGCCCGCACGATGCGCTGGGCGTCGGCGGCATGGATCGCGGCGGCGGCTTGCGGGTCGCGTTCGCCGAGCAGCCGGTGGAGCGCGGCGGCGCCTTCCTCCACCGCAGCTGCGCGCCATTTTTGTCGAATCGACGCCGGCACTTCTGGAATTTCGGAAAGGCCCTGAATCAAGGCGCGGAAATAAAGCCCTGTTCCACCGACGAAAACCGCCGGACGGCCGGCGAACGCGCCGCGCCTTTCCTGCGCCTCGACATCGCGCATGTAGCGACCGGTGGAATAGCTCTCTCCCGGATCGACATGCCCGTAGAGCAGATGCGGAGCTTTTACCTCGTCATTTGCATCGGGTCGTGCCGTGAGCAGGCGCAGGCCGGAATAGACCTGCATCGAATCGGCGTTGACGATGACGCCACCGCTCTGGCGCGCCAGATTCAGCGCCAGCGCCGACTTGCCGCTGGCGGTCGGCCCGGCTATCAGGATCGCGTTCCTCAACGGCTTCGCGCCGCCCGCTTTCCCGGATATTGCCCAAGGTTCGCCCATGTCGCTCGTCGCCACGCTGATCGCCAATCCTTCCCGGCCTGAACTTACGCCCGCCCTCGCTGATAGGGCCTTGCGCGCGGTCGATGCAAGCCGGATCGACTGGCTGGCCGAAGGTATCGCAGCCGATCTTCATCTGCCGGCCGGCAGCGAGGCGGCAGCGGCGCTGGCCACCCTGCGCGAGGTAATTGCCGATGTTCCGGTCGACGTCGCGGTGCAGGTCGAGGCGACACGGCGCAAGAAGCTGCTTCTCGCCGACATGGATTCAACCATGATCGATCAGGAATGCATCGACGAGCTGGCCGACGAGGTCGGCGTCAAGGCGCATGTGGCGGCGATCACCGCCCGGTCGATGAATGGCGAGATCGCGTTCGAGCCTGCACTGCGCGAGCGCGTCGCGCTGCTGAGGGGGCTCGATGCCGGTGTCATCGAAAGGATCATCGACAACCGCCTGACTTTGGCCGCCGGCGGCCGCGAACTCGTGGCGACGATGAAGGCGGCGAGCGCATGGACGGCGCTGGTCTCCGGCGGCTTCCGCACCTTCACCGGCCCTATCGCGGCGAAGCTCGGCTTTGATGAGCACCGTTCCAACACACTGCTGGAGGCCGACGGCCGCCTGACCGGCGAAGTCGCCGACCCGATCCTCGGCCGCGAGGCCAAGGCCGCGGCGCTCACCGAGATCGCCGCCAGGCTCGGCATCACGCCGGCCGACGCCATCGCGGTCGGCGACGGCGCCAACGACCTCGACATGCTCGATCTCGCCGGCACCGGCGTCGCGCTCCACGCCAAGCCGTCCGTGGCCGAACGCGCCAAGATCCGCATCGACCATGGCGACCTGACCGCCCTGCTCTACCTGCAAGGTTATCGTCGCGAGGATTTCGCCGGGTGATCAGGCTGGAAACGCCGCGCCTCATATTGCGCAACTGGGAGGACCGCGACCGCGACCTGTTCCATCGGATCAATTCCGACGATCAGGTGATGCAGTTCTTTCCGTTTCGCCGCACGCGGCCCGAGGCGGATGCCTTTCTCGACACGTTGCGCGCCGGCAACGATGAGCGCGGCTATGGCTTCGCCGCGATCGAGGTGAAGGCGAGCGGCGATTGCGCCGGTTTTACCGGGCTCTACCCAACCGGTGCCATACCGCCGCGCCCGGAGGGCGCGGTCGAGATCGGCTGGCGGCTCGCGCCGGAATTCCAGGGCAAGGGCTATGTCACGGAAGCGGCCGAGGAATGGCTGCGCTTCGGCTTCGAGACGCTTCGCCTCGACGAGATCGTCTCCTTTGCCGTTTGGAACAACCATGCCTCGGCGGCGGTGATGGAACGTCTGGGCATGCGCCGTGATCCGGCAGGTGATTTCGACCACCCCAAGGTGCCGGATACTCACCCCGATTTGAAGCGGCATGTCTTCTACGCGCTCGGTCGCGACGACTGGCGCAAACGAAAAACGGCGGCCTGAGGCCGCCGATTTCCATCGAGAAAGAGATCGTGCGACCGGTCAATCCATCCTGATCGTCACGAAGCGCAGCTCGCCGTTTTTCGAGGCGAGCATCAGCAGCGCATTGCGGCGGCCCTGCGATTTCAGCGCCGCGATCCGGTCGACCACCTCCTGCGGCGTCGAGACCGATTCCTGCGCGATCTCGGTGATGATGTCGCCCGCGGCAACGCCGCGCTCGCCGGCGACCGATCCGTCCTCGACCTCGGAGACGACGACGCCGGAAACTTCCGCAGCGATGCCGAATTTTTCACGCGCCTCGTCGTTCAGCTCCGTGACGGTCATGCCGAGGACCGTGGCGGTGGCGACGGGCCCTTCTTCGGCAGGCGGAGTGGTTCCGTCTTCGGCGATGCGCTCGCCATCTTCCAGCCGTCCGAGCGTGACCTTGACGGTCTGCTCCTCGCCCTTGCGGATGAGCACGACATCGACGGCCTTGCCGACCGGGCTTTCGGCGACGATGCGCGGCAGGTCGCGCATCTGGCGCACTTCCTTGCCATCGAAGCGGATGATGACGTCGCCCGGCTGGACGGTGCCGTCATCGACCGGCCCGCCCTTGATGACACCGGCCACCAGCGCGCCGCGCGCGGTGTCCATGCCGAGGCTTTCGGCGATGTCGTCGGTGACCGGCTGGATGCGGACGCCGAGCCAGCCGCGCCGGGTCTCGCCGAATTCACGCAGCTGTTCGATGACGCTGACCGCCAGCTGCGACGGGATCGAGAAGCCGATGCCGATCGAGCCGCCCGAAGGCGAGATGATCGCGGTGTTGATGCCGATGACGTGTCCGTGCATGTCGAACAGAGGTCCGCCGGAATTGCCGCGGTTGATAGCCGCGTCGGTCTGGATGAAATCGTCGTAGGGGCCGGAATTGATGTCGCGGCCGCGCGCCGAGACGATGCCGATCGACACCGAGCCGCCGAGGCCGAACGGGTTGCCGATGGCCATCACCCAGTCGCCGATGCGCATCGCCGCCGAATCGCCGAACTGGACCTGCGTCAGCTTGCGCTTAGCCGGATCGATCTTCAGCACAGCGATGTCGGTCTTGGGATCGGTGCCGACAAGCTCGGCCTTCAGCTTGCCGCCATCGGCGAAATTGACCTCGATCTCGTCGGCATCGGCGATGACGTGATTGTTGGTGACGACGATTCCTTCCGCCGCATCGATGATGAAGCCGGAACCGAGCGACTGCACCTTGCGGCCGCCCTCACCGCCCTGATTGCGCTCGTTGAAGAACTCGTCGAAGAACTCCTGGAAGGGAGAGCCTTCCGGCAGGCTGGGCCGTGGCGGGGCCACGCGCGGGCCGCCGCCGCGAGGCCCGCCACGATTGCCGACCGTCTGCGAGGTCGAGATGTTGACCACCGCGTCGAGCAGCCCTTCGGCCAGATCGGCGACGGAGGCGGGGCCGTGCGATGGCTGGGCCGGTGCCGGCGTCGGCGCCATCTCCTGTGCCCACGCGCCGTGAAGCGGGGAAAAGGCGGCGGCGAAGCCGAACGCCGAAGCGCCGATCAGCGCCCGGCCGGTTGCGGAAGACAGAAAGGTCGAAGCCATGAAAATCGTCCCCGGATGGAGCTGGAAACCGAATTGACGCCCCATCCTGTCCGGGATTGCGGCGCGTTTACGGCGCACGCCGGATTAATCCCCGCAGGAACGATCCGGCTTTTGCGTCGTCAGGTCCGCACCAGCCAGACGATGCCGACGCCGATGGCGGCGGCAATCAGCCCGGCCGTGCGCAATGTCTGCTCCGGCGTCGCCAGAACCTCGGCGGCGAGACGCCGCGCGAGGCCGGGCAAGCCGCCATAGAGCACGCCCTCGATGACGAGCACGAGGCCGATGGCGACGAGAAAGTCGTCCACGCTACTGCGTCGTCGTGCCGGCCGGAGCGGCCGGCGGGACAACCGGAGCGGCTGGCGGCGTCGCCGACGCCCCCGGAGCCTGTCCGTCACGCCCCTGCGCGCTGCCGAAGAAGCGGAAGAACTCCGAATCCGGCGACAGCAGCATGGTCGTTCCCGTTCCGTCGAGCGCGGCGGTATAGGCCGCCATCGAACGATAGAACTCGAAAAAGTCGCGGTCGCGGTTGAAGGCGTCGGCGAAGACGGCGTTGCGCTGCGCCTCGCCCTCACCGCGCAGGATCTCCGATTCGCGGCGAGCATCGGCGACGATCTCGACAACCTCGCGGTCGGCGCGGGCGCGGATGCGCTGGGCGGCCTCGCGGCCGCGGGCGCGCAGGCGCTCGGCCTCGGCAAGACGCTCCGCACGCATGCGCTCATAGGTCTGCTGCGAGACTTCCGCCGTCAGATCGGTGCGGCGGATGCGGACGTCGACGATCTGAAGACCGAGCGAGGTGGCGTCGGGACGCAGCTGCTCGGCCACTTCGCGCATCATCGAGCCGCGCTCTTCCGAGAGCGCCGCCTCGAAGCCGCGAAGACCGTAGACCCGGCGCAGGGCCGCATCGAGGCGGGTGCGCAGGCGCTGCTCGGCCAGCGGCACCGAGCCGGAAACCGCGAGACGGAACCGGCGCGGATCCGAGATGCGGTAGGCGATGAAGGCATCGACCTCGTAGAAGCGGCCGCCGGACACCTGGACGCGGATATCGTCGAGATCGAAGCGCATGACGCGATCCTCGATCATCTGGACGTTGTCCGCCTCGATGAACGGCAGAGGCAGCTTGAAATAGATGCCCGGCTCCGACTTGACGTCGACGATCTCGCCGAACCGCAGGACGATGGCCTGCTGGCGTTCGTTGACGACGAATATCGAAGACCAGATCAGGAAAAGGACGATGGCAGCGCCGACGGCGATGATGGGAAGACGGTTCGCCATATCAGTTGCCTCCCTGGCCGGCCTGCGCGGCGCCGCGCAGCTCTGGCAACGGCAGATAGGGGATCACGCCCTGGCCGTTGCCCTGTTCCACGATCACCTTGTTCGAGCTTTTCAGCACGTTCTCCATGGTTTCCAGGAACAGGCGCTTGCGCGTCACGTCCGGCGCTTTGGCATATTCATCATAAACGGAGATGAAGCGCTGGGCCTCACCCTCGGCTTCCTGCACCACACGGGTCTTGTAGGCGGCGGCCTCTTCGCGGATTTGCGCGGCCTCACCGCGGGCGCGGCCTAGCTGCTGGTTCGAATACTGGTTCGACTCTTCCACGAAGCGGTCTTCGTCCTGCTCGGCACGCTGCACTTCCTCGAAGGCATCGCCGACCTCGCGCGGAGGCGCCGCGTCCTCGATGGAGATGGCGGTGATGGCGAGACCCGCGCCGTAACCGTCGATCGTGTTCTGCATGATCTCCCGCACATTCTCGGCGATGCCCTGGCGGTCGTCGCGGAAGATGTCCTGCGCGGGTCGCCGGCCAACCACCTCGCGCATGGCGCTTTCCGCCACCTGCCGGAGCGTGGCGTCCGGATCGGAGACGTTGAAGAGATAGGCCTTGGGATCGTTGATCTGGTAGGCGACGGAGAAACGCACGTCGACAATGTTCTGGTCGCCCGACAGCATCAGACCCGTGGAAGCATTGCCGCCCCGCGCCTCGCCAACATTGATCAGGCGTTCGGCGACCGTGGCGCGCTCGACCGTCTCGATCGGCCACCAGTGGAAATGCAGGCCCGGCTCGGAAATCTCGGCCTTGGGCTTGCCGAAACGAAGCTCGACGGCCAGTTCGTCCGGCTGGACGGTGTAGATGGCCTGGAACAGCCAAAGTGCGGCCAGACCGAGCGCGATAAGGCCGAACATCGCCGGGCTGGCGCCACCGCCACCCGGCAGCGCATTCTTCAGTCGGTCCTGGCCGCGGCGGATGATGTCCTCAAGATCGGGCGGGGTATTGCCCTGGTTTCCGGGACCGCCGGGTCCACGAGGACCCTGGCCCCATGGGCCACCGCCATTACCGCCGCCGCCGCCCCAGGGCCCGCCGCCGCCACTCTGATTGCTCCAGGGCATGAATATCCTCTCGACTGGAGTATCGCGCGGCGATTCCGGCCACCGCGCATTGCCGTTTCATCGGGTTATAGGGACGCGCGAGGCGGCTTTCAACGCGGTGAAGCGACGGATCGGCATTTTCAGGCGGAAGACACCCAACATTGCCAGCCGAGCCGGTTATTCCACGCGCCGGAAGACGATATGCCGGGTGGGATGGTCGTCGCCTTCGCCAGCCGGAAAATCCCTGTTCGAAACCACCCGCCAGCCGGTCTCGTCGAACGCCGGGAAGCGCGCATCCCCGTCGATCCGCGCCAGAACGCGGGTAAGGTCGAGACAATCGGCGAGCGGCAGCGCCGCGGCATAGATTTCGGCACCGCCGATGACGCAGGCTTCCTCGGCGTCGCCGGCCCGCGCCATCGCCAGCGCCTCACCAAGCGAGAGGGCGGTATCGGCCCCTTGCGCGCGGTATTCCGGGTCACGGGTCACGATTATGTTATGTCGCCCGTCAAGCGGCCGCCTGGCCAGGCTTTCCCATGTCCTGCGTCCCATGATCACCGGTTTGCCCATGGTGATCGCGCGGAACCGCTTCAGATCGCATGGCAGCCGCCACGGCATGCCGCCCTCGCGGCCGATCACGCCGTTTTCGGCGATGGCGGCGACGATCCTTATCCTCACGGCCGGGCGGCCGCTGCCGCCGCCAGCCCCGCCTCGATGTCCGCCATCAGGTCGGCGACGTCCTCGAGGCCGATCTGGAGGCGGATCACCGGCCCTTCATAGTCCTTGCCGGCGACGGTTCTGTCGTCGAGATTGACGTTGACGGCGAGGCTTTCATAACCGCCCCAGGAATAGCCGAGGCCGAAGATCGACAGGGCGTCGAGAAACGCGTGCGCTTTTTCCCTGCCACCACCGGCGAGGACCATGGAGAAGATGCCGCTGGCACCGGAAAAATCGCGCTTCCACAATTCGTGACCGGCAAAGCTTTCCAGCGCCGGATGCAGCACGCGCGCGACGCCGGGCCGGCCCTCGAGCCAGCGCGCGATCTCAAGCGCGTTCCGACCATGGTGCTCGAGGCGAATTCCCATGGTGCGCAGCCCCCGCAGCACCTGATAGGCATCGTCGGGCGCGGCGCAATTGCCCAGCGCCTGGTTGGTGGCGTCGAGCTGCGGCCAGCAGCGTGCATTGGCCGACACCGAGCCGAGCAGCACGTCGGAATGTCCGGCCGGATATTTCGTCAGCGCATGGATTGAGACGTCGACGCCGTGTTCGAGCGGGCAGAAATAAAGCGGCGTCGCCCAGGTGTTGTCCATCATCACCACGACGTCGCGCGCGCGCGCCGCGCGCGCGACGGCCGGGATATCCTGTATCTCGAAGGTGTTGGATGCCGGCGATTCCGTGAAAACGACCTTGGTATTGGGCTTCATCAGCCCGGCGATGCCGACGCCGACGAGCGGATCGTAATAGTCGACCTCGACGCCCATGCGGCGGAGGACCGTGTCGGCGAACCGCCTCGTCGGATGATAGACGGAATCGGTGATCAGGACGTGGTCGCCGGCCGAAAGGAAAGCAAGCAGCGGCAGCGTCACCGCGACAAGGCCGGATGGCGTG
Organism: Aquamicrobium sp.; assembly: GCA_047637695.1. Lineage (GTDB taxonomy): Bacteria > Pseudomonadota > Alphaproteobacteria > Rhizobiales > Rhizobiaceae > Aerobium. Next base: position 15,370 of record JBLJBS010000189.1, read on the forward strand.
AGCACCGTTCCGGCCGAGCCTTCGAGCGCATCGAGCGCGGTCGTCAGGGCGTCGGTCGTCGGCGTTCCATGGGTGCCGTAGTAATATTTCTGGCTGCGCCCGGCCATGGTCTCGGCATCGGGGAACAGCACGGTCGAGGCATGCACGACCGGAGGATGGATGAAGCCGTGAAACGCGCGCGGGTCGTTGCCGACATGGGCAAGTCGCGTGTGAATTCCCTTGTCGGCGAAGGTGTCGTTGGCCATCGGATGGTCTCCCCGTTGCGACGACGAGCAATATCCACCACCGCCCGCAGTCGCAACCGCCACGGGGGCAGGCCCGATGGGACAGGGCTTTTGCGGCAGCGAATATAGCTGCCGGCTGGCGGCAAGTCGCACCGGCGCAATGCTTTTTGCCGACTGGCGAACGTGATCCATTCGCACTTGACCGGGGCTCAAATATCGCTTTCGATACAATTTGTGAGTGGGAGGTGGAGCGTCTTGCCCGCAACGTCGGGTACCGGCTTGGCCGAATTACTAATGCCGCTTCCACAAAGAACGATTCGGGACGCCTGTCCCGCGCAACAGGGGCGAAGCCCCGAACAACAGAAAAGGGTAGTGGGTATGAATAAGTTCGTCACGGGAATTCTCGGCTCCGCCGCGCTGGCGCTGGCCGCTTCGGCGGCCTCGGCTGCCACGCTCGACGACGTGAAGGCCAAGGGCTTCCTCCAGTGCGGCGTCAACACTTCGCTGGCCGGGTTTTCGGCACCCAACGACAAGGGCGAGTGGACGGGTCTCGACGTCGACTTCTGCCGCGCGGTCGCGGCCGCCGTCTTCGGCGACGGCAATGCCGTCAAGTTCACCGCGCTCAGCGCCAAAGACCGCTTCACCGCGCTCCAGTCCGGCGAGATCGATATCCTGTCGCGCAACACCACCTGGACGATCAGCCGCGACACCGCGCTCGGCCTGAACTTCGCCGGCGTCACCTATTATGACGGCCAGGGCTTCATGATCAACGCGAAGAAGCTTCCGGGCGTCAACTCGGCGCTGCAGCTTTCCGGCGCTTCCGTCTGCGTGCAGGCCGGCACCACCACCGAGCTCAACCTCGCCGACTATTTCAGCGCCAACAACATGGAATACAACCCGGTCGTCTTCGAGAAGTTCGAAGAGGCCAACGCCGCCTACGACGCCGGACGCTGCGACGCCTACACCACCGACCAGTCCGGCCTCTATGCCGTTCGCCTCCAGATGTCGGCGCCGGACGATCACGTCGTCCTGCCGGAGATCATTTCCAAGGAGCCGCTGGGTCCGTCGGTGCGCCAGGGCGACGACCAGTGGTTCGACATCGTCAAATGGGTCTATTTCGCTCTCCTCAACACCGAGGAAGCCGGCGTCACCCAGGCCAATGTCGACGAGATGAAGAACAGCACCAGCCCCGACATCCGCCGCCTGCTCGGCACCGAGGCGGAAACCAAGATCGGCACCGATCTCGGCCTCGGCAACGACTGGGTCGTCAACATCGTCAAGGCCACCGGCAATTACGGCGAAATCTTCGAGCGCAATGTCGGCACCGGCAGCCCGCTCAAGATCGCCCGCGGCGTCAACGCGCTGTGGACCAAGGGCGGCCTGCAGTACGGCATGCCGATCCGCTGATCTTTCGGTGGCCGGAGAGGTTCTTTAACGGGCTTCTCCGGCCCCTCGCCGGCATCGGGCACAAAACAAAAAAGCCCGCCGGCGCAGACACCAGGTCAAGGGGAGCCATGTGTCACAACACGCTATCAGAGACGAATCCGCGCGCGTTCCGCTGATTTACAATCCGCAGGTTCGCGGCATCTTCTTCCAGGTCCTGCTCGTCCTGCTGCTGGTTCTCGGCGTCTGGTGGATCGTCGACAACACGATCGAGAACCTGCGCCGCTCGAACATTTCCACCGGCTTCGGCTTTCTGCGCGGCCGCGCCGGCTTCGACATCTCCGACCGGCTCATCGACTACACCTCGGATTCCTCGTTCGGGCGAGCCCTGATCATCGGCGTTCTCAACACGCTGGTGGTGGCGGCCGCGGGCATCGTCACCGCCACGATCATCGGTTTCATCGTCGGTATCGCGCGGCTTTCCAACAACTGGCTGATCCGCAAGCTGGCGACCGTCTATGTCGAGGTTTTCCGCAACATTCCGCCGCTGCTGGTCATCCTGTTCTGGTATCAGGGCGTTCTCGCGGTGCTGCCAAATGTGCGCGAGAGCCTGGAACTGCCGCTCGGCTCATGGCTCAACAATCGCGGCTTCTACTTTCCCCGCCTCGTCTGGGAAGAAGGCTCCGGCCTGATCCTGTGGGCGTTGCTGCTCGCCCTCGCGCTCAGCTACTTCGTGGCGCGCAAGGCGCGGACGCGCCAGATGGCGACCGGCCAGCGCTTTCCGGTGTTCTGGACGAGCGTCGCGCTGATCGTCGGCCTGCCGCTTCTCGCCTTCCTGCTGGCCGGAACGCCGGTTTCCGTCGACTACCCGCAGAAGGGCACGTTCAACCTGACCGGCGGCACCAACATCAAGCCGGAATTCCTGTCGCTCTATCTGGCGCTGTCCTTCTACACCGCCTCGTTCATCGCCGAGATCGTGCGCGCCGGCATCATGGGCGTGCCGCGCGGCCAGACCGAAGCCTATTCCGCCCTCGGTGTGCGGCCCAATGATGGCATGCGCCTCGTCATCATTCCACAGGCGATGCGCATCATCATTCCCCCGCTCACCAGCCAGTATCTGAACCTGATGAAGAACTCATCGCTGGCGGTGGCGATCGGCTATCCCGATCTCTACGCGGTCGGCGGCACCATCCTGAACCAGACGGGGCAGGCGATCGAGGTCGTGGTCATCTTCATGGTCGTCTATCTCAGCATCAGCCTCGTCACCTCGGTGTTCATGAACTGGTTCAACACCAAGATGGCGTTGAAGGAGCGGTGAACCATGCAGGGTAAGGACATCTCCTGGGTGCGCTCCGAGTTCACCCCTCAAACACAGGCACCACGTTCTCAGGTCGGTCTTGGGGCCTGGCTGCGCAACAATTTGTTCTCGACGCCGGTCAATTCGGTGCTGACGATCATGGCGCTGCTGCTGCTGGCATGGACGGTGCCGCGGCTGGCGAACTGGCTGTTCTTCGACGCCGTCTGGACGGGCGCCGACCGCACCGCCTGCCTGACGACGGAACAGGGCGGCCAGCTTCCCGCCGGCTGGAGTGGAGCCTGCTGGCCGTTCGTGACCAGCCGCTTCGGCCAGTTCATGTTCGGCCGCTATCCGCTCGACGAACGCTGGCGGGTGCTGCTGACCGGGGCGATCTTCATCGTGCTTCTGGTGCCGCTGCTGATCCCGCGCATCCCGTGGAAGCGCCTGAACGCCATCCTGTTCTTCGGCGTCTTTCCGTTTATCGCCTATTTCCTCCTGGTCGGCGGCTATTTCGGGCTGCGCTATGTCGAGACCTCGCTGTGGGGCGGCCTGCTGGTCACGCTGGTCATCTCCTATGTCGGCATCGTCGTCTCGCTGCCGCTGGGCATCCTTCTGGCGCTGGGACGACGATCGAACATGCCGATCGTCAAGCTGCTGTCGGTGATCTTCATCGAGACGGTGCGCGGCGTGCCGCTGGTGACGATCCTGTTCATGGCCAGCTTCATGCTGCCGCTGTTCGTGCCGCCGGGCATGAGCTTCGACAAGCTGCTGCGCGCACTGATCGGCGTCGCCCTATTCGCCTCCGCCTATATGGCGGAAGTCATTCGCGGCGGCCTGCAGGCGATCCCCCGCGGCCAGTACGAAGGCGCGGATTCGCTCGGTCTCGGCTATTGGCAGAAGATGACGTTCATCGTCATGCCGCAGGCGCTGAAGCTGGTGATCCCCGGCATCGTCAACACCTTCATCGGCATGTTCAAGGACACCACGCTCGTCCTCATCATCTCGATGTTCGACCTGCTCGGCGTCGTCAAGCAGAACATCTCCGGCGATCCGACCTGGGCGACGCCGCAGACGGCCAAGACGGGCTATATCTTCGCCGCCGCCATATTCTGGGTATTCTGCTTCGGCATGTCCCGCTACTCGCAATATATGGAACGGCGCCTCGACACCGGATTGCGGCGATGACCAAAGCCCACCAACGACAAGACAACGCTGGAAGGAACTGAAACATGGCAATCCAGGCATTGGCGCCGGCTGGCGCTGCGGAGATTGACCGTTCGAAG
>JBLJBS010000190.1:0-12557 GCA_047637695.1 Aquamicrobium sp.
CGATCGGACGCGGCGCGACGATGGCCTTGAACGGGTCGTGCGGCAGGCCGTGGCCTTTCGACGGTTCATAGAACATGGATGGTCGTCCTTTGTCGGCTCATGCCTGCCATGGGCCGGTATAGTCGGATACGATTTCGGACAGCTCCGGCCGGGTGCGGTCCGGGGTGGTGCCGTCATAAGTGCCGATATGGATGAAGCCGACGACCTTCTCTCCCGGCGCCAGGCCGAGCAGGCGCTTGCCATCCTCATCGTCGGCGAACCAGTTGGAGACCCAGTTGGCGCCATAGCCCAGCGCCCCGGCGGCGATCAGAAGGTTCATGGCCGCGGCCCCTCCGGACAGGAACATCTCCCATTCCGGCACTTTCGGATGGTCTCGCGGCACCGAGACGATGCCGACGACCAGCGGCGCGCGCGAAAAACGTGTCAGTTCCTGAAGGCGGCGATGTTCCGGCAGGGACCCCTCGCGGCGCTCGGCCAGTTCGGCGAGCCCGACGCCGATGCGATGGCGTATGTCGCCGCGATAGAGGATGAAGCGCCAGGGTGCGAGCCGGCCATGATCCGGCACGCGCGAAGCCGCCGTCAGCATGGTGCGCAATTCGGCCTCGGAGGGGGCCGGCTCCTTCAGTTCACCGATCGGCTTCGATCGACGCGACAGGAGGAAATCGATGACGGGCTGGTTCAATTGTCGTCTCCCCGGGATTGGGAATGGCCGGTTGTCGGGTACCGGAACTCACGCCGGATGCCTGTCGGGAGCGCATCCTCGGAAGGGGATGCGTTTCTGGCCTTGAAATTGCCACCGCTCTGCGGTTCAACGCAAGAGATGAGAGGGGTCGTGACCACACCGTTCACAAGGCTTGACCGGACGTTTGCCGCCGGCGGTTTGCTTTGCGCCCTGCTTGCCATCATCGTGCTGCCTGCCAGCGCCCAGGACACCATCCCGCTCGTAACCGGCGGCGATGCGTTGCGCAATCTGAACATGCCGGGCATTTCCGGCTATGCGACGCCCGGCCAGCAGGGGCCGCTTGCCGCAACCGGTCAGGGTCAGGTGACGCTTTCCGCCCATCTGACCGAAGACGGACCTGTCATCACGCGCGGCCTCGTCTGGCGGGTGTTCAGCCCCGATCCCGATGCCGACGGCAAGCTGCCGATGGTCGCGTCGTCGCAAGGCGGCAGCGGCGTCTTCACGCTGGAACCCGGCAGCTATCTGATCCACGCGTCGTTCGGGCGCGCCGGCGCCACCAAGCGCGTCACGATCGGCAAGGACGCCAGAACGGAATCGGTCGTGCTCGACGCCGGCGGACTGAAGCTCGACGCCGTTCTTTCCGGCGGCGTGCGCATTCCGCCGACGCGGTTGCGTTTTTCCATCTACGAAGCCGAGGCCGACAGCAACGGCGAGCGCGCGCTGATAATCCCCGACGTGCAGCCGAACACGGTGGTGCGCCTGAATTCCGGCACCTACCATGTCGTTTCGACCTACGGCAACGTCAACGCCGTCATCCGCTCCGACATCCATGTCGAGGCGGGCAAGCTGACGGAAGCGACGGTCGAGCACACGGCGGCGGAGCTGACGCTGAAGCTGGTGCGCGACAAGGGCGGCGAGGCCATCGCCGACACCTCGTGGTCGGTGCTGACGGAATCCGGCGACGTGGTGCATGAAAGCGTCGGCGCCTTCGCCTCGATGGTGCTGGCCGAGGGCGAATACGCCGTCGTCGCCAAGAACCGCGAGCGCATCTACCAGCGCGACTTCACCGTCACCGCCGGACGCAACCAGGACGTCGAGGTGCTGGTCACCGAGACGGAAGCGGAAGTCGAGACGGACTGATCGGGCGCGGCAGCCCGGTTTGTCACCGGACTGCCGCGTGATCGCCCTGTCAGAGCAATTCGGCTTCGGCGCGCGCGCGCCGGACGTCCGGCGGCGTGGCCTCGTCGACCAGCGCGGCGATGGCCGCGTCGAGCGTCATCGCTTCCTGATCGCGCGAGCCGAGACGGCGCAGATTGACCGTGCCTTCCTCCGCCTCGCGGCGGCCGCAGACGAGAATGACCGGCACCTTGGCAAGCGAATGCTCGCGCACCTTGTAGTTGATCTTCTCGTTGCGCAGGTCGGCCTCGGCGGCGAGGCCCGCGGCCTTGAGCTTCGCCACCACGCGCGCGGCATAGTCGTCGGCGTCCGAGGTGATGGTCGCGACCACCACCTGCACCGGCGCGAACCACAGCGGCATGTGGCCGGCGTGGCTCTCGATCAGGATGCCGAGGAAGCGTTCGAGCGAGCCGCAGATGGCGCGATGGATCATCACCGGCTGCTTCTTCTCCGAATCCGCGCCGATGTAGAACGCGCCGAAGCGCTCCGGCAGGTTGAAGTCGACCTGCGTGGTGCCGCACTGCCATTCGCGGCCGATAGCGTCCTTCAGCGTGTATTCGAACTTCGGACCGTAAAACGTGCCCTCGCCTTCGTTGATGCCGATCTTGATGCGGTTGTCCTCGCGGGCCATGCGCTGCAGCGCGCGGCGCAGGATGTCCTCGGCGTGGTCCCATGCCGCGTCGGTGCCGACGCGCTTCTCGGGCCGGGTCGCCAGCTTGACCACCACCTCGTCGAAGCCGAAATCCTTGTAGACCGACATCATCAGGTCGTTGATCTTGAGGATTTCCGCCTCAAGCTGGTCCTCGGTGCAGAAAACATGGGCATCGTCCTGCGTGAACGCGCGCACGCGCATCAGGCCATGCAGCGCGCCCGACGCCTCATAGCGGTGGACGCTGCCGAACTCGGCGAGCCGGATCGGCAGGTCACGGTAGGATTTCAGGCCGTGCTTGAATATCTGGACATGGCCGGGGCAGTTCATCGGCTTCAGCGCGAACACGCGCTGGTCGGCGTCGGGATCTTCGGGGTGGGTGAAGGCATGCGCCGACTTCACCGCGAACATGTTTTCCTGATACCAGCCCCAATGGCCCGAGGTCTCCCACAGCGACTTGTCGAGCACCTGCGGCGCGTTGACTTCCTGATAGTCGTCGCCGAGGCGACGGCGCATATAGGCGACGAGAGCCTGGAACATCTTCCAGCCCTTGGCATGCCAGAAGACGACGCCCGGCCCCTCCTCCTGGAAGTGGAACAGGTCCATCTCGCGGCCCAGGCGGCGGTGGTCGCGCTTCTCGGCCTCTTCCAGCATGTGGATATACTGGTCGAGCTGCGCCTGGTCGGCCCAGGCGGTGCCGTAGATGCGCGTCAGCATCGGGTTGTTGGCGTCGCCGCGCCAATAGGCGCCGGCCACCTTCATCAGCTTGAAGGCATTGCCGACCTGCCCCGTCGAGGCCATGTGCGGGCCGCGGCAGAGATCGAACCAGTCGCCCTGGAAATAGATCTTGAGATCCTGGCCCTCGGGGATCGCATCGACCAGCTCGACCTTGTAGGCCTCGCCCTTGTCGCGGAAGACGGCCTTCGCCTTGTCGCGGTCCCATACTTCCCGGGTAAAGGGTTTGTTGCGGGCGATGATCTCGCGCATCTTCTTCTCGATGGCGGGAAAGTCATCGGGCGTGAACGGCTCGTTGCGGGCGAAGTCATAATAGAAGCCGTTCTCGATCACCGGGCCGATCGTCACCTGGGTTCCCGGCCACAGTTCCTGCACGGCTTCCGCCAGCACATGGGCGGCATCGTGGCGGATCAGCTCGAGCGCGCGGCTGTCGTCACGGGTGACGATCTCGACCTTGCCGGAGCGCGCGAGCGGCTCGGAAAGGTCGCGCAGCGTGCCGTCGAGCGCATAGGCCACGGCCTTCTTCAGCAGCGACTTCGAGATCGATTCCGCAAGCTGGGCGCCGGTCGTCGCCGCGTCGTATTCGCGAACGGAACCATCGGGAAATGTCAGGGAAACGGGTGCCATCGGAAATTCTCCTATCCAGTCCCGCCTACGAGCGCGGGTGGCCAGTCAAGACGATATGCCGGCGGCAGCGATATCATGGCGCGCGGCCGGCAGCGGGCAGACATATAGGCGCGGCCCAAATAGGTAAAGGGCCTGCGCCGGGAAGGCGCAGGCCCTTTCAAAGGTAAAAGCCCGCCGCGCTTACTTGTCGCTGTTGTCCTCGACAGGCGCCTCGGGGCCGTTCTTCTTGATGGAGTCGATGGCGTTCTGGGCGCTCGCCTTCGACTTGTAGCCCTCGGTCGAGAACATGATCTCGCTGTTGTACTTGAAACGGACGCGGAACTCGCCAGCCTTGTCCTTATAGATTTCGAATTTGTGCATGGTGATGCCTCCTGTTGCCTGATTCCGGGTTCCCCCGCGACAATTCAGCCGGAAGCCGGGGCAGTCAAGCACCTGCCAAGGCATGCGCGCAGCTTTCAACCGCTCTGATCCGGTTTTTTGCGGGAAATCGCCCAGTAGCGCCACGGCCTATGCCAGACATAGGCAGGATCGAGCCTTTCCGGCACGAGGTCGATCCCATGGGTGCCGCCCGGGCCGCAGCGGGCGAAACGGAACAAACCCATGAACCCTCCCGCCCACAGGCCGTGGCGGGCGATCGCCTCGTAGGCATATTCGGAACAGGTGGGGAAATGCCGGCAGGAATTGCCGATGAAACCGGAAAGCGTAAGCTGGTAAAGCCGCACCATGGCGGTGCCGAACAGGCGGCCGGGCGTCTTTCGCCATGGGCCCTGCCAGTTACGTCCCCTTGCCGCCGGGCGGCCGCAAGCCGGTTGCGGCCCGGTCGTTTCGTTCTCGCGTTCCATCGCCGGTAGATGAAGCCTCGGTGCCGGATTTGCAATGCTCCCGCGGGCGAGGCCGGAACGTGACGATGCGGATCACCTCCGCCAGGATGTCGATGACGCTCATGTCGCGCTTCCCTTCGAGAAGGGAATTGAACCGCGCCTTCACAACTGTCTCAAACGAGTATAATTTCGCCGCTGGATAACAGTAGGTTATGCAGAAGATGAAGCGAGGTCGCCTGCCGCTGACGGCGTTGCGCAGCTTCGAAGCGGCGGGTCGGCACATGAGTTTCAGCCGCGCCGCGGAAGAGCTGCATGTCTCGCAGGCTGCGGTGAGCCGGCAGATCCGCGAGCTCGAAGGCTTTCTCAAACGCGATCGTTCGTCCGCTTCCATCGCAGGGTCGAACTGACCGAAGGCGGCGGGAAGCTTCACCGCGAGCTTGTGGCAAGCTTCGATGCGATCGACCGCAGAGTGTCGTCGGTTCTCGGCGCGGGCGCGCCGGGCATGGTGCGGGTCAGCGCGGAACCATCGCTGGCGGCGGCTTGGCTGCTGCCGCGGCTCGCCGGCTTCCGGGCGCTTCATCCGGACATCGACGCGGCGCTCGACGCCGATTCGAGGCTCGCCGCCTTTCGCAGCCAAGAGCCGACGCTGGCGTTGCGCTTCAGCGTGCACGACAGGTCGTGGCCAGGCTGCGAGGCTGAGCTGTTGTGGGAGGCCGTCGACACGCCGGTGCTTTCACCCGGTCTGCTCGCCGCGAACGGACCGCTGGCAGAGCCAGGCGATCGGCCGGTTTCACCTTGCTCCACTAGGAGAACCAAGCGGATGGGACCGATGGTTTCGCGCCGCCGGACTGGACGGGCCGGCCTTCGCGCAGCGTGGGCCGCTTCTCGCCGACGCGTCGCTTTCCACGCAGGCGACCCTGCTCGGGCATGGCGTTGCCCTGGGCGACCTCCTGCTCGTCCATGAAGAACTGGCATCAGGCCAACTCGTCCAGCCTTTCGTGAACCTCTCTCCCTGCGGCGCCTATTTTCTCGTCGCCCGCGACCTTGCCGGGCTCGACGAATGCGAACGCGCCTTCGCCGACTGGGTCCGCGCGGAGATCGCCGACAGCCGCCAGCGCATGAGGCGGAACGGGTTCGGCTGAACCGTCAGGCAACCTCGCCCGTCCGCCGCTTCTCGATCTGGCCGATCGCATCGACGACCGCGTCGAAGGTCAGCATGGTCGAGGCATGGCGGGCCTTGTAGTCGCGCACCGGCTCGAGATACTTCATGTCCTCGAACCGTCCCTCGGGCGGCGGGCCGTTTTCCTTCAGCATCCTGAGCATGGTCTCGCGGACGGCGCGCAGCTCGGCGGCGGTGGCGCCGACGATCACCCGCGCCATCACCGAGGACGAGGCCTGCCCGAGCGCGCACGCCTTCACCTCATGGGCGAAATCGGCGACGGCGTCGCCGTCCATGCGGATATCGACGGTGATGGTCGAGCCGCAGAGCTTGGAATGGGCGGTCGCGGTCGCATCCGGCTGATCGAGACGGCCGATGCGGCTGATATTTCCAGCAAATCCGAGGATTCTGGCGTTGTAGACCTCGTCGATCATGGTTTTCCAGCCTCGCCGGCGCTTCGAGAACGGCGCACCTTCCAATCGCGCCACATGATCCTATATAATGAGGCAGTTTCGCCAGCCACAAGCTTCGCCAACCGCGACATGATGGCCGGGCAAACTGCAATGCCGCCGCTTGCGGAAGCCGGCCTGTCAGGCTTCTCGCGAAGGGCAGTGGTCCGTTCAACTCGTTCCTTCTCCGAAAGGAACTACGGGAGACGCCCTTCATGGACGCCGTGGTCAAGAAACTCACTCCCCGCCCCGATTCCGCGCAGAACCTTGCCAGCGAGCCTGACAAGGCAAAGCCCGCCTATATGGACAAGCCCGTGACCGACCGGCCTTCGCAGGACGAAGTCGAGGCGGCGGTGCGCACGCTCCTTCGCTGGACCGGCGACGACATCGGCCGCGAAGGGCTTGTCGACACGCCGAAGCGGGTGGCCAACGCTTTCCGCGAGATGTTCTCCGGTTACGACCAGTGCCCGGCCGAGGAACTCGGCCGCACCTTCGAGGAGGTGCAGGGCTATGACGACATGGTGCTGGTCAAGGATATCCGCTTCCATTCGCATTGCGAGCATCACATGGTGCCGATCATCGGCCGGGCGCATGTCGCCTATCTGCCGGACGGCAAGGTGGTCGGCCTGTCCAAGATCGCCCGCGTGGTCGATATCTTCGCCCGCCGCCTTCAGACGCAGGAAGCGCTGACCGCCCAGATTGCCGGCGTCATTCAGGACGTGCTAAATCCGCGCGGCGTGGCGGTCATCGTCGAGGCCGAGCATATGTGCATGGCGATGCGCGGCATCCGCAAGGAAGGCTCGACCACGCTGACGACGACTTTCACGGGCGCTTTCCGGGATCGACCGGAGGAGCAGGCCCGCTTCATGATGATGCTGAGAGGCGGCTTCGCCGGCTGATCCGGAAGGAGACGCCGCTGCCGGCCGGCCAGATAAAAGAGCCGCGACTATGAGCCTGTTTCCCCCGCCCGCTTCCGACAAGACCGTGCTCGAGGAAGGCGACGTCTTCACGCCGCGCTTCGACCGCGACGGGTTGCTGACGGCCGTCGTCACCGATGCCGGCGACGGCGAATTGCTGATGGTCGGCCATATGAACGACGAGGCGCTGCGTCTCACGCTCGAAACCGGCATCGCCTATTTCTGGTCGCGCTCGCGCGGCAAGCTGTGGAAGAAGGGCGAGACCTCGGGCAACATGCTCCATGTCGATGCGATCAAGACCGACTGCGACCAGGATGCCGTGTGGCTGAAGGTGTCTGTCGGCGGCCATGATGCAACCTGCCACACTGGTCGGCGTTCCTGCTTCTACAGGAGCGTGACGATGCGGGACGGGACGGCGCGGCTTTCCGACGACGGCAGCAAGGCGAAATTCGACCCTGCTGCCATCTATGGCGGCAAGGGATGAGCCCCGGCCCTCTCCGGGGCTGACCGGCTCGCGAAAACCCATTCACGCTTTCGATACGACCGGCGGCGTATAAGCTGATCGGGGAACGGGAGTGAATGAAATGCTCGAATGGGCATCCTTGCGCAGCAGGCACGAGGGCGGCAATGGCGGCGACCTGCCGGCCGAGCCGCGCATTGTCGAATCCAGACCGAAGAAGCAAGCCGGCATTGCGCTGGCGCTGGGCGGTGGCGCCGCGCGCGGCTGGGCGCATATCGGTGTGCTTCGCGCGCTAGACGAAGCCGGCATCCAGATCGACATGATCGCCGGAACCTCGATCGGGGCGCTGGTCGGCGGCTGCTATCTCGCCGGCAAGCTTGACGAGCTCGAGGAGTTTGCCCGCTCGCTGACCAAGCGGCGCATCTTCGGCCTGCTCGACCTGCATCTGGGAGGCAACGGTCTTCTCGGCGGGCTGAAGCTGACCGCCAAGATGCAGGAACATCTGAACGGCACCACATTCGCCGATCTCGGCAAGCCGTTCGTCTGCGTGGCGGCCGAAATCCGCACCGGGCATGAAATCTGGCTGTCGAACGGCTCGCTGATCACCGCCATGCGCGCGTCCTACGCCCTGCCCGGCGTGTTCGAGCCGGTTGCCTGCAACAAGCGCGTGCTTGTGGACGGGGCGCTGGTCAATCCGGTGCCGGTGTCGGTATGCCGGGCCTACGAGCAGCCGCTCGTGGTGGCGGTGAACCTGCATTACGACCTTTTCGGCCGCGCCGCCGTGATCAAGCACAGCGCCGACGCCACCGATGCGGATGGCGAGACCGAACTGATCGTCGATCGCGGGCCGAGCGAACGCGAGGCCAGGCTCGGCATCACCGGCGTCATGGTCGAGGCCTTCAACATCATCCAGGACCGGATTTCTCGCGCCCGCATGGCCGGCGACCCGCCAGACCTGTCGCTCCTGCCCAAGCTCGGCCATATCGGGCTGACCGAATTTCACCGCGCCGACGAGGCGATCCGCCTTGGCTACGAGACCGCCCGGGCTCAACTCGGCGAGCTGGAGCGGCTGCGCGGCGTCCTCGCCTGACCGCAGCGGGAAGCCGCTTCGCCAATACCGGCGAATTCGCGGCGGAATCATGATCTTGCCTTAATTCCTCCCTAGCCGGGAGGTTGCAGAATGGCACGGGATTCGTTACCTCTCGTGCCGGCAACCGGAAAGCGTGCGCACCCTGCCCTTTGCATGGCATTTGCTCGCGCCGTTCTTCCGGTCATTGGAAGGGATGAACCATTGGCAGCAGAGGGCACGCGCTTGATCCGCAGCGGCAGACGCGCTCTGCTTGCGGCGTTCGCATCCGCTCTCCTTGCCTCCTGCGCCACCTCCGAGTCCGACGTTCCCTTCGGTTTCGCCGCGGCGGGGCTGACACCAGCCCAATTGCAGCAGCAGCCGGAAGCTGCTGCTGCGGAGCGCACAGGCGATCAGGCAGGCGCGGTCGTGGCATCGGCCTTCGTCGTTGAGGAAGGCGATCCGGCTCTTCCCGACACGATCGCCGCGGCGCCGGCCCTGCGGCCCGGTTCGGAGCAAGCCGCCGACGTTCCTGTCCCGGTTCTCGCGGCAGCCGCCATGCCGGCGATAGCCCAGCCCGTCACACCAGCTTTCGCTACCGGCACCCCGCTCCAGCCCGCCATGGCCGCGAGCGAGGAGCGTGACGCGATCGATGCAGCGCAGGACGCGACCCCGGCCGCCAGCGATGGGGCGGCCGCCATGCAGGTCGCGGCACTCGCGCCGGCAGCCCCAATGCAGGCGAAGAAGCGCGGCTTCCTGTCGTCGTTCTTCACCCCCGCGCCGCAGCAGCCGCAGGCCGCGCGGCCACTGATCGATCCCGCCGCGACGCGGCAATCCGCAGCATCCGCTGCCACACCGGTGGCATCGGCCCGGCCGCTTGTGCAGTTCGCGTCCGCCGGCCAGCCAGCCCGGCCGCTGGTAACGACGAATGCCGCCCAGGAGGCGACACCGCTTCCCGGCGTTCGCGAAGGCAATGCGCTCTACGAGATTTCCCGGCGCTCGGGCATGGATGACGACAGCGACATCGACCTGCATGAGGGCGAGGAGCCGGGTGTCCAGCTCGCCTCTGCCGCCGGCCTGGCGCGTCTGGCGCCCAACGGCCTGATGAAGCAGACCGACAATGTCGACGTCGCCTGCCTGAAGCCGTCGCTGGTGCGCGTGCTCAAGGTGATCGAGAAGCAATATGGCCGCAAGGTGGTCGTGACTTCCGGCTATCGCTCGCCGGATCGGAACAAGCGGGCGCGCGGTGCGCGCAACTCGCTGCATATGTACTGCGCGGCTGCCGACGTTCAGGTCGAGGGCATTTCGAAATGGGATCTCGCCAAGTTCGTGCGCACTATGCCCGGACGCGGCGGCGTCGGCACCTATTGCCACACCGATTCCGTGCATATCGACGTCGGCCCCGAGCGCGACTGGAACTGGCGCTGCCGTCGGCGGAAATAGCGATATGGCATCGCCCGCCCCCGACCGGCCGGGCGCCGTTACCGCAAATTTCATCCACAACCATTCCGAAGGACGCGCCGCAACCGCAAGCAACTTCGCTGCATCCTCCATTCGGAAGCGCGGCATTCACCTCCCTCTCCCGCCGCTCCGTTCAGATCGTTTCAGCGCTTCACGGAAACGGTTAAACGATCTCTCTCTTTGGTTTGGGGAAATTTCGGACGGAAAACCGCTACGCACTTTTGCTGGAATTGCTCTAAATTATCGCGCGGTGCAGCCACGCCGGCGACACTCGCAAAGACCGCGTCGATGACGCCCTCGCTGTTGGCGATTTGGGCAAGGCTTGCGCCTTGTCGGACGCATTTTCCCTCCGCTCTTCCTTGATCATTGCATATCATATCGGAGCAGCCCCCAAAAAGGCCTCCCCTGACCTTGACCCAAGACCGCGCGACGACAGTACGGGCCCATCCAACGAGGCACGTTAGAATGCCCTTCTTCTGCCCTTCCTTCTTCGGGAGCCAACCTTATCGGTCATCGGCCCGTCCTTCTGCCCCTTCTTGCTCAATTCGCAAGGCAACTGCTTGAAAAGGCGGCTTCTGCGGCGATCCCGACTGGATGTCCGACTACCGAAAAAGACCTCCGGATTGGCCGTTTTTCCTGTTGCGCTCGCGAATGATTTACGCCATATACACGCCACTTGCAGCGTTCGCTGCGCGAGCGGGTGTAGCTCAGGGGTAGAGCACAACCTTGCCAAGGTTGGGGTCGAGGGTTCGAATCCCTTCGCCCGCTCCAAAAATCAGCAATGATTTCAAAGTTTTAGAGGGTGTCCTGCGGGACACCCTTTGCTTCCCCGACCCTTCGTCGCAAAGCGGGGAAGCAGGGGGGAAGCACGAGGAAGCAAATTCCAGCGTGCTGCAGCGCACAGTCGGCGACTCGCTCCGACCCTTCCGCTCCACTCTCATCCGCCAATCGACCACCGACTCAACTCCTTGCGTTCCGCCGCCTTCGCGCAGCATCCCAACCTTGCACGCTTCGATTTCTCTGGTTATATTACTGGAAACATTTCCGGAGATCAACCTTGGGAAGCTCGCAGCGCCGCGCAATTCAAAACTATCGCTCCCGCCTCAGCGAGAAGGGCCTTGTGCGTTTCGAGGTGCTCGGCCGCGGCACTGATCGCGACCTTATCCGGTCGCTCGCCAAGCGGCTCACAGAGGATACGCCCGAAGCCTCGCGGCTCCGTTCTGCCGTCAGCAAGAGCATGGCCGGCGACGGCTCGAAGAAGGGTGGCATCCTCGCCACGCTGCGTCGCTCCCCGCTGGTCGGCGCCGACCTCGATCTGACACGCCCTCCTGAGACCGGGCGGGACACTGACATCTGATGCGCTATCTGCTCGACACGGACATCATCAGTAATGTTACGAAGCCTTCGCCATCGCCGACGCTTCTCACATGGATGGCCGAACAGGATGATAACGATCTCTTCATCGCTTCCCTCACAGTGGCCGAGATTCGTCGCGGCATCCTCGAAAAGCCTGCGGGCAAACGTCGCGACGAGCTTGAAGACTGGTTTGTCGGACCTGAAGGGCCGCTAGCCCTCTTCGCCGGGCGGGTTCTTGCCTTCGATGAAGCGGCGGCACGGATCTGGGCGCGCCTTATGGCAGACGGGAAGGCCGCTGGCCGGCCTAGAAGCGCGCTCGACACGATCATTCCCGCAGTGGCTGAAGCTAATAGCTGCGTTGTCGTCACGGGCAACGGGAAGGACCTCGCTGGCGTCGAGTTCATCAACCCATTTCGTTAAAGGCGGCGCGAAAAGTCCTATGCGCCGGCTTCCAGGCCGTCCGGCTGCCAAAGGATTTCCGCTTTACCGTCGATGTGGTCGAGGTCATGCGAGAGGGTGATGCCGTGATCCTGCGCCCAAAGGCCGATGCGGCCGGGCGTTGGACCTCATTGCCCGCAGCGGTGAACCGCGGCTTCAGCCCGACTTCATGGCGGACGGCAGGGAGCAGCCGGACGAACAGCGTCGTCTCAATCGCGACCGAGTGTTTCAATGATCCACACCGGCTCCTCGACACCAACGCAGTGATCGCGCTGGTGAGGCGGCGCCGTTCGGAAGCGCTTCTGCATCGGGTCGAATTCACAGAGACGGGTTCGCTGACCGTCTCTTCCGTCCTTGACCATGAGCTCCACTGCGGCGTGGCTTCAGGTTTTACGTAAATGGCTAGGACCATCGACGTTCTTAAGTAGCAGGTGACGGCCTTCGTATTGCATATTGCACTACGATCCACTATTCTCTTTCCAATAGGAGAACGCAATGGCTACCATAGCTGGACGTAAGGAACATCCGATCTCGATGCGTCTGCCCGAGGCCGACATCGCG
>JBLJBS010000191.1:0-63945 GCA_047637695.1 Aquamicrobium sp.
TCATCCAGGAGCACATCAAGAAGCCGCTGGCCGACGAGGTGCTGTTCGGCAAGCTCAGGAAGGGCGGGACGGTTCGCGTCGGCGTCGCGACAAGCGAGACAGGCGACGAGGTTCTGAAGCTCGACGCCATCGCCGACGAGGTGCCGGTCAAACCGAAGAAGGAAGAGCCGGAGCCCGCGCCCGCCCGGCGCAAGCCCGCGGCGAAGAAGCCCGCCGCCAAGGCAAGGACGAAGGCCGAACCGAAGGCCAAGGACGACAAGGGGCAACCCAAGCGCAGCACGGTGCCGCAGCTTCCGCGCAAGTAGCGGTTCGAGGACAGACCATCCCGCTTCGCCTTTACTCAAACGGCGAAGCGGGACGAAATAGCCCACAGCGCGCGCGCCGACGCGACGCATGGCGCGGGGATTGCGGCTGTGGACCAACATTTCGCCCGTCGCACCGGCGGCGGGGCTGTGCTACCTCCGGCTCAAATGCCCGACTCCGCCGCGAAGCCCGTTCCGACGACATCCGATTACCGTCTCTGGTTTCTCCGGGGCGTGCGGACCGCCTTTTCCGTGCCGATGCTGATCCTGATGAGCGCGTTCGTCGGCTTTGCCGGCCTGGCGCGCGAGGCCGGCATCACGCTGGCTCAGGTCCTGTTCATGACCGGAATGATCTGGGCCCTGCCGGCCAAGGTCGTGCTTCTGGGGGCAATCATGACCGGGGCGAGCCTGCCGGCCGCCGCCTTCGCCGTCGCACTGTCCTCGGTGCGCCTGACGCCGATGGTGGTTTCCCTTGTGCCGGAGCTGCGCGCGGAGAAGACCCGGCCCGCCGTGCTCTACTTTCTGTCGCATTTCATCGCCGTCACCTCCTGGGTGCTG
This sequence comes from Aquamicrobium sp., assembly GCA_047637695.1. Classification (GTDB taxonomy): domain Bacteria; phylum Pseudomonadota; class Alphaproteobacteria; order Rhizobiales; family Rhizobiaceae; genus Aerobium. Next base: position 861 of record JBLJBS010000191.1, read on the forward strand.
GCGATGGAGAATTTGCGCCTCGTGCCGCGCCCGATGCGCACGGTCTGGTATTGCGGGCTCGGCAGCACGCTGGTCATCGTCAACATGGTCGTGGTGGCGGTTGTCTATACACTTGCCGGCGGCCTGCCGCCGATGCTCTCGGCCGCTCTCCTGATGCTGACGCCGCTTTACTTCCTCACCTCGCTGTGGGGATCGGCGCGCGAGCGGGCGAGCCACTTCGCGATGATCTTCGGCCTTGTTCTCGGACCCGTCTTCCATGTGGTGACGCCGGGCTTCGACCTGATGGCCGCGGGCTTCGTCGGCGGCGGTGCGGCCTATCTGCTCCATCGCCTCGGAAGAACAGGCAAGACGCCGGCAGGGCGCGCGTCATGACGTTTTCCGCCCATGACGCCTGGTGGTGGCCCTATCTGTTCATCCTTTTCGCGGGATGGCTGGCGACCGATGGCTTCCGCTTCCTCGGCGTCTATTTCGGCGGCCGCTTCGCCGAGGATTCCGAGGCGCTGGTCGCGGTGCGGGCGCTGGCGACGGCGCTGGTCGCCGCCGTCATCGGCAATCTCGTGGTGTTTCCGTCGGGCGCGCTGGCCGATGCGCCGCTGGTCCTGCGCATCTTTGCGGTCGTCGCCGGCTTCGCCGCCTATCTGCTGCTGCGCCGAAGCGTCCTTCTGGGCATCCTCGCCGGCGAGGCGGTGCTTCTGGCCGGCCTCTATGTGACCGGCCTTTCAGCGTCGTAAGAATCAGTCTGCGGCGAGCGCGTCCCTGATCTTCTGCGCGTTGGTGGCAAGCACGGCCTGATCCTCCATCTGCCCGGAATGCGGCTTCAGGGCCACACCTTCGAACCTCGGGATGACATGGAAGTGCAGGTGGAACACCACCTGTCCGCCGGCCTGCTCGTTGAACTGCTGCACCGTGACGCCGTCGGCGGAAAACGCCTTCACCACAGCGCGCGCCAGCTTCTGCGTCGTCGCCATCACCGCACTCAGGCTGGCTGCGTCGACGTCGAGGATGTTGCGTGCCGGCTTCCTGGGGATGATCAGGCAGTGGCCGTCGCCGCGCGGCATGATGTCCATGAAGGCAAAAGTATCGTCATCCTCGTAGAGCTTGTGCGCCGGCAATTCGCCGCGCAGGATTCTGGCGAAGATGTTGTCGGTGTCGTAGGCGGGCGCTGTCATGGCAACTCCGGGTGAGTGGGGAATAGTGACTAGTGAGTAGCGAATAGGAACGGGAAGGTCTACGCCGTTGCCCGCCTCCCGCTCATCCCTCGCTATTCCCTATTCACGACTTACTTCCTGAACGGCGTATGCTCGTCGAGATAATCCCCCACCGCCTCGACCTCCCGCCGTTCCTGCGAAAGATAATCGGCGACCGCCCGGCGCAGGCCGGGATGGGCGATGTGGTGCGCGGAATGGGTCGTCACCGGCCGATAGCCGCGCGCCAGCTTGTGCTCGCCCTGCGCGCCGGCCTCCACCACTTTGAGTCCGCGCTCGATGGCGAAGTCGATGGCCTGATGGTAGCAGACCTCGAAATGCAGGAACGGATGGTCCTCGATGCAGCCCCAGTTACGGCCGTAAAGCGTGTCGGAGCCGATGAAGTTGATCGCGCCGGCGATGTATCGGCCGCCGCGCCGGGCCATGATCAAGACAACGTCGCGCGCCATCCGCTCGCCGAGCAGCGAGAAGAAGGCGCGGTTGAGATAGGGCCGTCCCCATTTTCGGCTGCCCGTATCCATGTAGAAGGCGAAGAAATCGTCCCAGACGGCTTCGGTCAGGTCGCTCCCGGTCAGCCAGTCGATCTCGATTCCGCCGGCCAGCGCCTCGCGCCGCTCGCGCTTCAGCGCCTTGCGCTTGCGCGAGGCGAGGGTGGCGAGGAAATCGTCGTAGTTGCCATAGCCCTCGTTGAGGAAATGGAACTGCGTGTCGGTGCGGGGAAGGTAGCCTGCCGCCTGAAGCGAGGCCATGTCGTCGGCTTGCGCGAAGGTCACATGGACGGAGGAAGCCTCGATCTGCCCGGCCAGCGACTTCAGCCCCTGCGCCAGCGCCGCGCGGACACCCGCGCCTTCCATGCCGCGCCGGACGAGCAGGCGCGGCCCGGTTGCCGGCGTGAACGGCACCGCGACCTGAAGCTTGGGATAATAGCTGCCGCCGGCGCGCTCGAAGGCATCGGCCCAGCCATGGTCGAAGACATATTCGCCCTGGCTGTGGCTTTTCAGATAGCAAGGGGCCGCGCCGAGCAGATCGCCGCCGGCGGTTTCGAGCCGCAGATGCACCGGCTGCCAGCCGGTTCGCGCGGTCGCACAACCGCTTTCCTGCAGGATCGATAGAAATTCGTGTGAAATGAAAGGGTTGTAGCCGCCGCCGGACTCGTTTCCCGAAGCGGTTGAATCGGAATTCGAAGCCGCTGATTCAATTGGTGAAGCAATTGAATCGTCACGCGAGGCACCGTCCAGCGCGGCCCACTCCTGCGGCGGAAACGCCGCCATGTCCTGCACGACGCGGAGAACGAAGTCTGCGTCCCCTGTCGTCGGGCGATCATGGCGGCGTGTCGTCATGGCCTTGCAGATAGGTCGCGGGCCGACCGCTGCAAGCCGCCGTTCACGCCTCGAAACCCTCGAAGGTCATCTGATCGGCATGGGCGAAGGTCGCAGCCTTGGCGTGTTCGTTGCGCACCGTCCAGGTGATGACCGGCATGGCGAGCTTCTCGCGGACGAAGGAGACGAACGGGTTCGGCAGATCGAGCACGCTGAACGAGACGAACGCGATCGGATGGGCCAGCATCGAGAAATGCGCCTCCAGATCGGCAAGCGTGCGGCCTTGCGCCGTCAGCCCGCCCGGAATGCCCGGCGCCTCGTCGGCGAAGCGCCGCACCAGCCAGTGGTCGAACGACATGATCGCCGCCGCGCCATCGTAGCCGTCGAGCGTTTTCGCAACCGCTGCGACGAGGCCGTCATCCTTGCCTTCGGCGCCCTTCAGCTCGATCACCAGCGGGACGCGCCCGCGCACCCGCGCCAGCATTTCGGCCAGCGTCGGGATGCGGTCTTCCGTGCCGCCGATCCTGAACTGCGTCAGCTCGGCGGCCGTCCTGTCGTGGACGAAGCCGTCGCGCCCGGCAAGGCGGTTCAGCACCGAATCATGAAACACCACCGGCACGCCGTCGGCCGAAAGGTGTACGTCGCATTCGATGGCGTAGTCGCGCCCGATCGCCGCGTCGAACGCCGACAGCGTGTTTTCCCATCGGGTGCGGTTCAAGTCGTGATAACCGCGATGGGCGATCGGCCGGCGGGTCAGCCAGGAAATGTCGGTCATGGTTCAGGCAAGCTCGGCGATGGCTTCGACCTCGACGGGGGCGTTGAGCGGCAGCGACGCCATGCCGACAGCCGCGCGCGCATGCTTGCCGGCCTCGCCCAGCACCTCGACGAGAAAGTCCGATGCGCCGTTGGCGACGAGGTGCTGCTCGGTGAAATCCGGCGTCGAGGCGACGAAAACCGTGATCTTGACCAGCCGGGCTATTCTTTCGAGGTCGCCGGTCGCGGCCTGAAGCTGGGCCAGCACGTTGATGGCGCAGGTCTTGGCGGCTTCCTTGGCCGTCGCGACATCGAGATCGCGGCCGACCAGCCCGGTCGAGACGAGCTTGCCGTCGGCGAGGGGAAGCTGCCCCGAGGTCAGGATCAGCTTGCCCGACTGCACGAAGGGGACATAGCTGCCGGCGGGCGCGGCCGCGGCGGGAAGGGTGACGCCGAGCGCGGCGAGGCGATTTTGGATTGTGTCGGCCATGATCTATTCCTTATGCTTGGCGCACGGGGATGAAGCCGCGCGGATACGCCATGCTTCTGCCATGAATGCTCCCCGTGGTGAATAGCAGCCTCGGGGAATATCGGCCCCGGGAATGGAGATCGGATGACGATGCGCGCCGCGCTTGCAACAAATCTCGGTATCGCCGCCTTGCTGGCGGTTCCGTTTGCCGCGACGGCGGCCGAGGCCGGGGCAGGGACGCTCGTTCCGCATCGCGCCGTCTACGACCTCGCGCTCGACAACGCCTCCGACCGTTCCGGCATCACCGGCCTTTCCGGTCGCATGGTCTATGAGTTCGCGGGTTCCGCCTGCGACGGCTACACGGTGACGTTCCGCTTCGTCACGCGCATCGACACCGAGGATACGTCGCGCCTGACCGACCAGCAGACCACCACCTATGAGGATGGCGAGGGCAAGAGCTTCAACTTCGTCACCCGCTCCTTCGTCGACGAGGAACTGAACAGTGAATTGCGCGGCTCGGCCCGCGCCCAGGGCGAAGGCACGCTGGTCTCGCTGGAGAAGCCCGAGAAGCAGGAAGTGACGCTCGATGCGGCGCAGTTCCCCACCCGCCACCTGAAGGAACTCCTCGCCAATGCCCGCAAGGGCGAGACGTTCTACGAGGCGACGTTGTTCGATGGTTCGGACGAGGCCGACAAGGTGATGACCACCACGGTCATCGTCGGCAAGCCGGCGAAGGCCAACTCCGCCGATCCGGAACTCAAGGCGATGGGCGATCTTGCCGGGGCGTCGTTCTGGCCGGTCGACATGGCCTATTTCGATCTCGGCGACGGCGGCGCCGATGGCGAGGAACTGCCGACCTATCGCATCAGCTTCAAGCTTTACGACAACGGCATGACGCGCGACCTCGTCATGGATTACGGCGATTTCTCGATGACCGGAACGCTGGTCGATCTCGCCATGTTCGAGGCGCCGGAAAGCTGCACGCAATAGGCGTTTCGCGCCGCGCATGCTGCATGGTTGCGTTTTGCGGCCATAGTCTCTATATGCGCGCTCATTCCACACACGGGCTTTGGGTCATCGTTCCGGGAGAAATCCGGCAATGACCTCCGGTGGCGGCAGGGCAGCACGCCCGAACCGTCGTTGGCCCGTGGAGGCAAACCGGAAAGGAAGAAACGAATGGCTCTGCCTGATTTCAGCATGCGCCAGCTTCTCGAAGCTGGCGTTCACTTCGGCCACCAGACCCACCGCTGGAACCCGAAGATGGCGCCCTACATCTTCGGCGCCCGCAACAACATCCACATCATCGACCTGTCGCAGACCGTGCCGCTGCTGCACCAGGCGCTGAAGCAGGTTTCCGACACCGTGGCCCGCGGCGGCCGCGTGCTGTTCGTCGGCACCAAGCGCCAGGCCTCGGACATCGTTGCCGAATCTGCGCGCCGCTCGGCCCAGTACTACGTCAATTCGCGCTGGCTCGGCGGCATGCTGACCAACTGGAAGACGATCTCGAACTCGATCTCGCGCCTGCGCAAGCTCGACGAGCTGCTCTCCGGCGAAGCCCAGGGCTTCACCAAGAAGGAGCGCCTGAACCTCGAGCGCGAGCGCGAGAAGCTCGACAAGGCGCTCGGCGGCATCAAGGACATGGGCTCGACGCCGGACCTGATGTTCGTCATCGACACCAACAAGGAGGCGATCGCCATCCAGGAGGCCAAGCGCCTCGGCATTCCGGTCGTCGCCGTCGTCGATTCGAACTGCGATCCCGACCGCGTCGATTTCCCGATTCCCGGCAACGATGACGCTGCCCGCGCCATCCAGCTTTATTGCGACCTGATCTCGCGCGCCGCTCTCGACGGCATCGCCCGTCAACAGGGTTCGCTCGGTGTCGATGTCGGCGCTTCGGAAGAAGCTCCGATCGAGCCGGCGCTCGAAGAGAACAAGGACGCCTGATCCTGACGGTCACACCGATGTGACCGTCATGACGATAGACAAGGCAGGCGCACCTGGGAACTCCACGGTGCGCCGCTCCTTTTGATGAAGACGGATTTGAAGAGGCGACAATGAGCATTTCTGCTGCACAGGTCAAACAACTGCGCGACATGACCGGCGCGGGCATGATGGACTGCAAGGCCGCGCTGGCCGAAACCAATGGCGACATCGAGGCCGCCGTCGACTGGCTGCGCAAGAAGGGCATCGCCAAGGCCGACAAGAAGGCCGGCCGCACCGCCGCCGAAGGGTTGATCGGCGTCGCCGCCGACGGCGCGAGCGCCGTCGTTGTCGAGGTCAATTCCGAGACCGACTTCGTCGCCCGCAACGATGCCTTCCAGGATCTGGTCCGCTCCGTGGCGCAGGTCGCGCTCGGCACCGACGGCTCGCGCGACGCGGTCGGCGCCGCCACCCATGCCGCCAGCGGCAAGCCGGTCGACGAGGCGATCAAGGACGCCGTCGCCACCATCGGCGAGAATATGAGCCTGCGCCGTTCGGCCAAGCTCTCCGTGCCGGCCGGCGTGGTCGCGACCTACGTTCACAACGCCGCCGCCGACAGCCTCGGCAAGATCGGCGTTCTCGTGGCGATCGAGACCGCGGGCGACGTCGAGGCCGCGCGCAATTTTGCCCGTCAGGTCGCGATGCACGTCGCCGCCACCAACCCGCTGGCGCTGACTCCGGAAGAGGTCGACCCCGCGGCCGTTGCCCGTGAGAAGGACATCTTCGCCGCTCAGGCGCGCGAGTCGGGCAAGCCGGAGAACATCATCGAGAAGATGGTGGAAGGCCGCATGCGCAAGTTCTTCGAGGAAGTCGTGCTGCTGAAGCAGGCTTTCGTGATGAACCCCGACCTGACAGTCGAGGCCGCGCTGAAGGCCGCCGAGAAGGAAATCGGCGCCCCGGCCAAGCTGACCGGTTTCGCGCGCTTCGCGCTCGGCGAGGGCGTCGAGAAGGAAGAGAGCGATTTCGCGGCGGAAGTCGCGGCCGCCGTCAAGAGCTGACCAGGCGTCAACCTTTCGCTGACTGAACAGAGGGCGCCGCGTGACATCGCGGCGCCCTTCGTGTATCGCCTGCACCGCGCACCCCCGGAAAAAGGAAGATCCATGTCGTCCAAGCCAGCCTATCGCCGTGTCCTTCTCAAAGCGTCCGGCGAGGCGCTGATGGGCGAACAGGGCTTCGGCATCGACGTCTCCGTCGCCGACCGCATCGCCGCCGACGTCGCGGAAGCGCGCGCCATGGGCGTAGAGGTCGGCATCGTCATCGGCGGCGGCAACATCTTTCGCGGGGTCGCGGTGGCGTCCGCCGGCGGCGACCGCGTCACCGGCGACCACATGGGCATGCTGGCCACCGTCATCAACTCGCTGGCGCTGAGAACCTCGCTCGACAAGATCGGCGTCGAGGCGGTGGTGCTGTCGGCCATCGCCATGCCCGAACTGTGCGAGAGCTTCTCCCAGCGCCAGGCAACCGCCTATATGGACCAGGGCAAGGTGGTTATCTTTGCCGGCGGCACCGGCAATCCGTTCTTTACGACCGATTCCGCCGCCGCACTGCGTGCCGCCGAGATCGGCGCCGATGCGCTGTTCAAAGGCACGCAGGTCGACGGCGTCTATACGGCCGACCCCAAACGCGATCCGTCCGCCACGCGCTACGAGCGCATCACCCATGACGAGGTCATCCGCGACGGCCTTGCGATCATGGACACGGCCGCAATTGCACTTGCGCGCGAGAACAACATTCCGATAATCGTCTTCTCGATTCATGAGAAAGGCGGTTTCGGCGCCATTCTGCGGGGCGAGGGGCGCGGCACCGTCGTCAGCGACGCCTGAGGCTGATGGCGGCGCGGAACCCGCGGAACAGGAAGCGAGAAATGCCGGCACGCCGGCAGCGGAGAGACTTATGAGCAGCATCGGAGTTGATTTCAAGGATTTGCAGCGGCGCATGGACGGCGCAATTTCCGCCTTCAAGCAGGATCTCGCCTCGCTGCGCACCGGTCGCGCCTCGGCCAACCTGCTCGATCCCATCGTGGTCCAGGCCTATGGCGCGCCGATGCCGATCAGCCAGGTTGCGACGGTCAGCGTGCCGGAATCCCGTATGCTTTCGGTCTCGATCTGGGACAAGCAGCTTGTCGGCGCGGTCGATCGCGCGATCCGCGAATCCAATCTCGGCTTCAATCCGATCGTCGATGGCACCAATCTGCGTATCCCTCTGCCCGAACTGAACGAGCAGCGGCGCAAGGAACTGGTCAAGATCGCGCACCAATATGCCGAGCAGGCCAAGGTGGCGGTTCGTCATGTCCGCCGCGACGGCATCGATGATGCCAAGAAGGCGGAGAAGGACGGCGACATCAGCCAGGACGATTCCCGCATCCAGAACGAGAAGGTCCAGAAGCTGACCGACGACACGATAGCCTCGATCGACAGCCTGCTGGCCGAAAAGGAAGCGGAAATCTTGCAGGTTTGAGCACGGCCGGCCGTGGATCGGTCCATGGCAAGCCGGCTATAGGGGTTCTCCTGAAAGGGGCCGTATCGTGAAGCCTGCGCATATCGCGATCATCATGGACGGCAATGGCCGCTGGGCCAAGGCGCGCGGCCTGCCGCGCGCTGCCGGCCATCGCGCAGGCGTCGAGGCGTTGCGCCGCACGGTGCGCGCTGCCGGCGATCTCGGGATCGAATGGCTGACCGTCTATGCGTTCTCGTCGGAGAACTGGTCCCGTCCCAAGGCGGAAGTGACCGATCTGATGGGCCTGCTCAAGCTGTTCATCCGCCGCGATCTGGCTGAACTGCATCAGGCCGGGGTGAGGGTCAGGATGATCGGCACGCGCGAGGGGTTGTCGGCCGATATCCGCGCGCTGCTCGAGGAAGCCGAGACGCTGACCGTTGCGAATCGCGGCCTCAACCTGGTCATCGCCTTCAATTACGGCGGCCGCGACGAGATCGCCCGCGCTGCCCGCCAGCTTGCCGAAGCGGTGGCCGCCGGAACGCTCGAACCCGAGGAAATCACGCCCGAGGCCTTCGCGCAGTTCCTCGACACGCGGTTCATCCCCGATCCCGACCTCATCGTCCGCACGAGCGGCGAGCAGCGGCTTTCCAACTTCCTGCCGTGGCAGAGCGCCTATTCGGAATTGGTGTTCATGCCGTGCTACTGGCCGGATTTCGGCCCCGCCGAATTGACCGAGGCCATCAAGTGCTTTTCCGAGCGTGAACGGCGCTTCGGTGGCGTGTCCGCCCGCACGGTGGCGTCATGAACGGCAGCGGGCCGAGCAACCTGCAGCAGCGCGTGCTGTCGGGCGCAGTCCTGATCGTCGTCGCGCTGGCGCTGACCTGGGCGGGCGGCATCTGGTATCGCGTGCTCGCGGCGGCGATTTCGGGCGCCGTCCTTTACGAGTGGCTGTCGATGACGGCGCGCGCGGAAGCGGTGTCGCATCGCTGGCTGGCCATCGGCCTGCTGGCGATCCTGCTCGCCCTTCTCCTCGCCGGCCAGCCGATCTCCTTCCTGCTGATGGCGCTTGTCGGGGCCGTGTTCGTCACCGCCGCCCATGCGGTCAAGATCGAGGCCGGCTACTGGGTGACGCTGGGCCTCGCCTATGCCGGGCTGCTGGGGCTCGCGCTCGCCGGCCTGCGCGGCAGCGATGCCGCCGGCCTGTCGGCGACGCTGTTCCTGTTCGCGGTGGTATGGGCGACCGATATTCTCGCCTATTTCGTCGGCCGTGCGATCGGCGGTCCGAAGCTAGCGCCGTCGATCTCGCCGGGAAAGACGTGGAGCGGGGCAATCGGCGGCACGGTCGCCGCCGTGCTTGCCGGAGGCGGCGTCGCCCATCTTCTCGGATCCCCTCTCGGGCTTGGCGCCGTTCTCGCGCTGACATTCCTGCTTTCCGTGCTTTCGCAGATCGGCGACCTGTTCGAATCCGCGATCAAGCGCCGGTTCGGCGCGAAGGATTCAAGCCAGCTCATTCCGGGTCATGGCGGCGTCATGGACAGGGTCGACGGGCTGGCGGTTGCCGCCTTCGCGCTGTTTCTTCTCGGGGTCGCGATTGCCGGGCCCGACGCGCCGGCCCGTGCCTTCTTCGGACTTTAGCGATAGACGAGACCAATTTCGGCCGGTGCCGACACGGATTTGCCTCACTTGATGGGGTATCTGGCCATCCGCAAGCGCCACATGACGGGCAGGGGTGATAGTGAACGAATTTCTCGCCACATTCTTCAGTTTCGACAACATTCTGTTCACGACCATCGTTCCGTTCCTGTTCGTGCTGACCGTCGTCGTCTTCGTCCATGAAATGGGGCACTATCTCGTCGGCCGCTGGTGCGGCATCGGCGTGCGCGAGTTTTCGATCGGCTTCGGACCCGAGCTTCTCGGCTTCAACGACCGCAAGGGAACGCGCTGGAAGCTTTCGGCCATCCCGCTCGGTGGCTACGTCAAGTTCGTCGGCGACATGAGCGTCACATCGGACCCGACCTCGCAGGAGGCCGAGGCGCTGAGCAGCGAGGAGCGCCGCACGGCCTTCCATCTCCAGCCGGTGTGGAAGCGTGCCGCCACCGTCTTCGCCGGGCCGGCATTCAATTTCCTGCTCACCATCGCGGTGTTCGCGGTGATGTTCTCGATCTATGGCCGTACGATTTCCGAGCCGATGGTGGCCGAGGTCCGGGCGGGCAGCCCGGCCGAGGCGGCTGGTTTCCTGCCGGGCGACCGCTTCGTTTCGGTCGGCGGCCAGCGCGTCGTCACCTTTGCCGACGTGCAGAGGCTGGTTTCCGGCCGGGCGGGCGACCCGATCACCTTCGTCATGGCGCGCGGCGAGGAGGAGGTGTCGCTGACGGCGATACCGGAACTGGTCGAGCAGACCGACGCGCTCGGCAACACGATCCGCCTCGGCGTGATCGGCGTCGTCAACAACGAGGCGATGGGACAGCCTCGCCATATCGCCTATGGCCCGGTCGAATCGGTGGCCGAGGCGGTCAAGGAGACCGGCTACATCATCGCCCGAACCGGCCAGTTCCTCCAGCGTTTCGCCGCCGGACGGGAAGATCGCTGCCAGCTGGGCGGCCCGGTGCGGATCGCCGACATGGCGGGCAAGGCAGCGTCGCTCGGCTTCGAGTGGCTGGTGCAGCTTGTGGCGGTGCTTTCCGTCGGCATCGGCTTCCTCAACCTGTTGCCGATACCGCCGCTCGACGGCGGCCATCTCGCCTTCTACGGTGTCGAGGCGGTGATGCGCCGGCCCGTTTCCGAGCGGGTGATGGAGATGTTCTACCGGGTGGGCATGCTGGCCGTTCTAGGCTTCATGGGATTCGTGTTCTGGAACGACATATTCGGATGTTGAAATGAATGAGCGCCAATTTCGGGCCCGCGCGTTGACGGGGCATTTACCATATGGCCACGCAGGCGTGACGCGAATGCCACGTCCGGCATTTTAGTAAACGCATGTTAACCCGGAGCCTTGCGTGTAGGGAAAATCCGGGTAATACGGTATGCGAACTGACCGTGCCGCCCGGTGTTCTCGCCGTGGGGACTACGAGAATAAAAGGTTTCAGAGCCCAATGAAGGCAGTTTCCAATTTCATGAGCGCCGTGTCGGCGGTTGCTCTTTCGGCCGGTGTCATGGTTTCCGGTGCAACCGCCCTGCAGCTCGCCGCGACTTCCGTGGCCGAGGCGGCGGTCGTCAGCCGTGTCGAGGTTCACGGAAATCGGCGTGTCGACGCCGAAACCATCCGCAACAACGTCAATATCCGCCCGGGAAGAAACTTCAGCAGCGGCGACGTCGACGATGCGGTCAAGCGCCTGTTCTCGACCGGCCTGTTCTCCGACGTCCGCATCAACCAGAGCGGGTCGACGCTTGTCGTCACGGTCGTCGAATACTCGATCGTCAACCAGGTGCTGTTTCAGGGCAACAAGAAGATCAAGGACGCCGATCTCGTCCGCCAGATCCAGCTTCAGCCCCGCAACTCGTTTTCCGATTCGCTGCTCGCTGCCGATGCCGAGACGATTCGTCAGGCCTATGCGCGCATGGGTCGCGACGACGCCACGGTCACCTCGCAGGTGGTCGATCTCGGTGACAACCGCGTCAACGTGATCTTCGACATCCAGGAAGGCGGTCGCACCAAGATCGCCGCCATCGAGTTCGAGGGCAACGACGCCTATTCCGACGGCCGCCTGCGTGACGTCGTCTCGACCAAGCGCTCCGGCCTGCTCTCGTTCCTGTCGCGCAACGACATCTACGACGAGGACCGTCTGCGCGCCGACGAGGAGATGCTGCGGCGTTTCTACTACAATCACGGTTATGCCGACTTCCAGGTCGTGTCGTCGCATGCCGAGTTGAACGAGGCCAACAACACCTATCACATCGTGTTCACGGTCGACGAGGGGCGCCGTTACCGCTTCGGTTCGATCGAGGTGGAGAGCACGGTCTCGGGCCTCGATGGCGAGACGCTCAAGGGTGCGTTCGCGACCAGGGAAGGCAACTACTACAGCGCCAAGGCCGTCGAGGAGACGCTGGTGGCGCTCGGTGAGCGTGCTGCCGGCCTGGGCTATGCCTTCGCCCAGGTGACGCCGCGTGGCGATCGCAATTTCGAGAATCAGACGATCTCGGTCGTCTATGCGATCGATCAGGGTCCGCGCGCCTATATCGAACGGATCGAGATTCGTGGCAACGCCCGGACGCGCGATTACGTCATTCGGCGCGAGTTCGACCTTAGCGAGGGTGACGCCTTCAATCAGGTTCTCGTGCAGCGCGCGAAGCGTCGCCTTGAACGGCTTGATTTCTTTACCTCCGTCAACATTGCGACGGCTCCGGGTTCGGAGCCGGATCAGGTGGTGCTCGTGGTCGACGTCGTCGAGAAGTCGACGGGCGAGCTCTCTATCGGCGGTGGTTATTCGACTGGCGGCGACAAGAAGGGCTTCTCGGTCGAAGGATCGATTGCGGAGCGCAACTTCCTCGGGCGCGGTCAGGCAATTCGTTTCTCGGCCGGTGGCGGCAAGGATAATCGCAGCTACCAGCTGTCGTTCACCGAGCCCTATTTCCTCGGTCGTCGCATCAGCGCCGGTTTCGATATTTACCGCACCAACAACGACTACGACTATTACAAGACCGAGATGACCGGCGGAACGGTGCGTTTCGGCCTGCCGATCACCCAGGCGCTGACCGCGCAGGTTGCCTATAACCTGACGCAAGAAAAGTACGAATACACCACGGCTTGCGATACCAACGGCAATGGCCAGCTTGATGCTGGCGAGTGCCTCGATACCGCAGTTCCGCCGAACCTCCTCATTTCGCGGTACATTGCCAATGCGATCGAAACCCAGAGCCCCTGGGTCAAGTCGTCGGTCAGCGGCACGCTGCTCTACAACACCATCGACAATATGCAGAACCCGCGTGATGGCATCTATGCTAATCTGACGCTGGAAGTGGCTGGTCTCGGTGGTGACGCGCAGTGGGCGAAGCTCTACGGCCGCGGCACCTATTACAAGACCCTGTCGGCCGAGATGGACCTTGTCGGCATGCTCGCGGTCGGCGGCGGCCATATCGAGAGCTTCGGCAACAATGGCCTGCGGGTGTTCGACCACTTCCAGAGCAACGACCGCATGATCCGCGGCTTCAAGCACAACGGCATTGGCCCCTTCGATCCGGCGGCCACCGGCGTCGATGCCAAGCATGTCGGCGGCACGACCTACTTCCACGGTTCGGCCGAAATGCAGTTCCCGCTGCCGGTCCTTTCCGAGGGCCTGGGCTTCCGCGGAGCGGTCTTCGCCGACGCGGCGACGCTCTATGGCAACGACCTCACCGGCTTCGGGGCGATTTCCGGCACGGATATGAACTGGCGTGCCTCGGTCGGTGCGTCGATCATCTGGGCCTCGCCGTTCGGTCCGCTGCGTGTCGACTACGCGGTGCCGGTCGTCAAGGAAGACGAGGACCGCGTCCAGAATTTCAACTTCGGTGTCTCGACCCGCTTCTAGGTGTCGGGTGACGCGCTTCCGGGCCTTGCAGGCGAGGCCCGGAAGAGAAGGCTTTCATGAGCGATCCGGTATTTTTCACGCCGTCGCGCCGTTTCAGTGCCGGAGAAATCGCGGCATTGACCGGCGCAAAGCTTGTTACGCCTCAATATGACGGCAACGAAGTCTCGGCTCTGGCCTCCGCCGAACAGGGCGGTGCGGGCGCGCTGGTTTTCGTCGAAGGCAAGCGCAATGCCGGCATGCTAGCCGGATTGAAAGCCGCCGTCCTTCTCTGCTCCGAAGACATTGTGGCACTTGCGCCCGAGGGGATCGCGGTGATCGCCTCCCGCCATCCGCATCGCGATTTCTCGATGGTCGGGCGCCTGATGTTTCCGGCCGCGGCGCGACCGCTCCCGATCACCGGTGAGACCGCGATTTCTCCGTCGGCCAACATCCATCCGACCGCCCTGGTCGAGGCGGGCGCCATCGTTGAGGCGGGCGCCATCATTGGCGCGGATGCCCAGATCGGCGGCGGCACGGTTGTCGCCCCGCATGCGATCATCGGCGCCTCCTGCCGTATCGGCCGCGACGGCTATATCGGGCCCGGCGCGACGATCCAGCATGCGTTGCTGGGAAACCGGGTGATCGTCCATCCCGGTGCGTGTATCGGCCAGGACGGGTTCGGCTATGTCGCCGGCCGTGCGGGGTTGGACAAGGTGCCCCAGCTTGGCCGCGTGGTCATCCAGGACGATGTCGAGATTGGCGCGAACTCCACCATCGATCGGGGAGCTCTTTCCGACACGGTGATCGGCGAGGGCACCAAGATAGATAATCTGGTGCAGATCGCTCATAATGTGCGTGTCGGCCGCTTCTGCGTGCTTGCCGCGCATTGCGGGATTTCGGGTTCGGTGACGATCGGAGACGGTGTCATGATGGGCGGGAGGGTCGGCATCGCTGACCACCTTGTCATCGGCGATGGCGCGCAGCTCGCGGCCGCCAGCGGCGTGATGACGGATATTCCGGCCGGCGAGCGCTGGGGCGGCATGCCGGCCCAGCCGCTGAAGCAGCTGATGCGCCAGATATCTATGCTGCGGACGATGGTTGTCGAGACGCGCGGCGTGAAAGGCAAAACGGGATGACTGAACAGAAGGCCGCTCTCGAAAGCGTCGACATTCTTGGGTTGTTGCGGATTCTGCCGCACCGCTATCCGCTGCTGCTCGTCGACCGCATCATCGAGATCGACGGCGATAATTCCGCCATCGGCATCAAGAACGTCACCTTCAACGAGCCGCATTTCCAGGGCCATTTCCCCGGCCAGCCGGTGATGCCGGGCGTCCTGATAATCGAGGCGATGGCGCAGACCGCCGGCGCGATCTGCATCCGCTCCACCGGCGAGGACAAGCCGTCGCTGGTTTATTTCATGACCATCGACAACGCCAAATTCCGCCGACCTGTGGTGCCGGGCGACAGGCTGGAAATCCATGTCCGCAAGCTGAAGCAGCGCGGCAACATCTGGCGCTTCGCCTGCGAGGCGCTGGTCGATGGCGCCAAGGCCGCCGAGGCCGAAATCTCGGCGATGATGTCGCCGAAGCCCGCAGCCTGAAAGGACGTGCGATGAGCGGAACGATCATCCATCCGAGCGCGGTGGTGGAAGAGGGCGCGGTTCTCGGTTCGAATGTCGAGATAGGGCCTTTCTGCCTCGTCGGTTCCGAAGCAGTCATCGGTGACGGAGTGCGGCTGGCCAACCACGTGTCCGTCACCGGCGCGACCACCATCGGGGCAGGCACCCGCGTCGAGGCTTTCGCCGCACTGGGCGGACCGCCGCAGGACCGAAAGCACAAGGGCGGGCGCTCGACGCTGACCATCGGCGCCAATTGCGACATCCGCGAATCGGTCACCATGCATCGCGGCACCGATTACGGCCGCGCCGCGACGGTCGTCGGCGACAACGGTTTCTTTCTTGCCTATTCCCACGTCGCACATGACTGCATCGTCGGCGACAACGTCACCCTGACGCACGCATCGACGCTCGGCGGCTATTGCGAGGTCGGCGATGGCGCCATCATCGGCGGTCATGCGGCCGTCCACCAGTTCGTCCGCATCGGACATCATGCCTTCGTCGCGGGAATGGCCGCGGTCGTCGGCGACGTCATTCCCTATGGCATGGCGGTCGGCAACCGTGCCAGCCTGCGTGGCTTCAATATTATCGGCCTCAAGCGTTCCGGTATGAGCCGCAGCGAGCTTTCCACCATGCGCTCGGCCTATCGCATGCTGTTCTCGCCTGAGAAGACGGTCGCCGAGAACGCGGAGGACGTGCGCGCGGCCTTTGCCGGTTCCGCCGCCGTGATGGACATCCTCGATTTCCTGACCAGCCGTGGCAAACGGCATTTCGTCGTTCCAGCGCTCGGCGATCGCGGCGAAGACGCCGGCGATGGCGGAGACTGATCCCTCTATCGCTTCCGGCGCGCCGGAGGAGGGACGCATCGCCGTCATCGCGGGCGGCGGCGCATTGCCGGTCGCGGTCGTCCGCACGCTGCTTGCCCATGGGCGCCAGCCGCTGGTCGCCGTCATCGGCGGCGAAGCCGACGAACGGGATTACGCGGGCGCCGAGACATTCGTGATTTCGGTCGAGGATCTCGGGCCGCTTGTGGCGCGCCTGCGCGCAGCCGGAGTCAGGCGCATCGTCCTTGCCGGCCACATCGCCCGGCGGCCACGTCTCTTTTCGATCAAATGGTCGCTGCGGGTTCTGGGCGCCTTGCCGCGCGCTGCGGTCGGGCTGGCCAGTGGCGACGACGGCCTGCTGCGGGCCGTGATCGCCGTGATGGAAACGAACGGCATGCGTATCGTCGGCGCGCATGAGATCGTTCCCGACCTGCTTGCCCCCGAGGGCGTTCTGACCCTTGCCCGGCCGTCCTCTTCCGATCGTCGCGACATCGAGGCCGCGGAGGTCGCCGCGCGCACCATAGGCCGGCTGGACATCGGCCAGGCAGCCATCGCCATCGGCGGCCGTGCCGTCGCGCTGGAAGGAATCGAGGGCACCGACGGCTTGCTGGCCCGAACGGCGGACATGCGCAATCGGAACGGCCATGGCCATGGTCGCCTTGCCGGCAGGAAGCGCGGCGTTCTGGTCAAATGCTGCAAGCCGCGGCAGGACAGGCGCGCCGATCTGCCGGCAATCGGGCCGGACACGATAACCGGCGCCGTTGCAGCCGGGCTGGCCGGGATCGCGCTCGATGCGGGGGCTTCCTTCATCCTCGATTTCGAACGCACGGTGGCGCTGGCCGACGAGGCTGGATTGTTCATCATCGGGTTGAAGCCGGAGGCAGGACAATGAGCGCTGTTCGCCCGCTGCGGGTGGGGGTCGTCGCCGGCGAGGAATCAGGCGACCTCCTTGCCGCCGATCTGATTGCCGCGCTTTCCCGCCAGACCGGGCGTCCGGTCGAACTCATCGGCGTGGGTGGCCGCCATCTCGTCGCAGCGGGGCTGGTGCCGCTGTTCGACGGTTCCGAAATCGCGCTGATGGGCCTCACCGCCGTGCTGCGTGACCTGCCGCGCCTGATAAGGCGCATCGGCCGCACTGCGGCTGCGATCGCCGCGGCGCAGCCTGATTGCCTCATCACCGTCGACAGCCCGGACTTTGCCTTGCGGGTGGCGAGGAAGGTGCGCGCCGCTGCGCCGCAGATCCCGATCGTCCATTATGTCTGTCCGAGCGTCTGGGCCTGGCGGCCGGGCAGGGCGCCGGCGATGCGCGCTTATGTCGACAAGGTGCTGTGCGTCCTGCCGTTCGAGCCGGAGGCGCTGCAGCGGCTCGACGGGCCGGAAGGCGTCTATGTCGGGCATCGGCTTGCCGCCCATCCTGGCATTCTGGCCGCCCGCGCCGCGCAGGCGGCTCGTCCTGCCGGCGCACGCCAGCCGCCGCGGCAGCTTCTCGTTCTGCCCGGTTCCCGACGTGGCGAGGTGCGCAATCTGCTCGGGCCGTTCGGCGAAACGCTTTGCATCCTGGGCCAGCGCGGCAATGGATTCGAGGTGACGATCCCAACGGTGCCGCACGTCGCGGGCCTCGTGGCCGAAGCCGTGGCCGGCTGGCCGGTTCGCACCCGCATCGTCACCGGCGAGGATGAGAAGTGGCAGGCCTTCGGTCAGGCCGACGCAGCGCTTGCCGCCTCCGGCACGGTGTCGCTCGAACTGGCGCTGGCAGGCGTGCCGATGGTGTCGTGCTACCGGACGGATTGGCTGATGTCGAAGATGACGCGCTTCATAACCGCCTGGTCAGCATCGCTGCCCAATCTCATCGCCGACTGGCCCGTCGTGCCCGAGGCTTACAACGAATTTCTGCGGCCACCCTACCTCGCGCGGTTGATCGAGCAATTGTGGGCCGATACGCCACAGCGCGCGGCGCAGATCGATGGGCTGAGGCAGGTCGCGGCCCGCCTCGAAACGCCGCGCCCTGCCGGCGAGCTGGCCGCCGAGGCCGTGCTTTCGCTACTCGGCGATCGCCGCTAGACCGCTTCAGGTTTTCACAAAAACGCAGAAACGGTCCAACTCTTTGTTTTGACGTAATTCCGGACGGAAAACCGCTGCACACTTTTCCTGGAATTGCTCCAAACGCCACTTTCCGGTGGATTACCTGATCTCGATATGCAGACATGAAAAAGGGCGCATGAAGCGCCCTTTTGCGTTATTCCGGCACAAGCTCAGCGCTTGGCGATCGGCACATAGTCGCGCGACGGATGGCCGGTGTAGAGCTGACGCGGGCGGCCGATCTTCTGACTCGGGTCCTCGATCATCTCCTTCCACTGCGCGATCCAGCCGACAGTGCGGGCGAGCGCGAACAGCACGGTGAACATGGTGGTCGGGAAGCCCAGCGCCTTCAGCGTGATGCCGGAATAGAAGTCGATATTCGGATAGAGCTTCTTTTCGATGAAATATTCGTCGGTCAGCGCGATGCGCTCGAGCTCCATGGCGACGTCGAGCAGCGGGTCGTCCTTGATGCCGAGCTCGGCCAGGACCTCATGCGTGGTCTGCTGCATGATCTTGGCGCGCGGGTCGTAGTTCTTGTAGACGCGGTGGCCGAAGCCCATCAGGCGGAACGGATCGTTCTTGTCCTTGGCGCGGGCGACGAATTCCGGAATCCGGTCGACGCTACCGATCTCGGCCAGCATGTTGAGCGCCGCCTCGTTGGCGCCGCCATGGGCCGGACCCCACAGGCAGGCGATGCCGGCCGCGATGCAGGCGAACGGATTGGCGCCCGACGAACCGGCAAGACGAACGGTCGAGGTCGATGCGTTCTGCTCATGATCGGCGTGGAGGATGAAGATGCGCTCCATGGCGCGGGCGAGCACCGGATTGACCTTATACTCATCGCACGGCACCGCGAAGCACATGTAAAGGAAGTTGGCCGCGTAGTTCAGGTCGTTCTTCGGATATATGAACGGCTGGCCGATATGGTACTTGTACGCCATCGCCGCAATCGTCGGCATCTTCGCGATCAGCCTGATCGAGGCGACCATGCGCTGATGCGGATCGGCGATCTCGATCGAGTCGTGATAGAAGGCCGACAGCGCGCCGACCACGCCGCACATCACCGCCATGGGGTGCGCATCGCGGCGGAAGCCGGAGAAGAACTTCGACATCTGCTCGTGCACCATGGTGTGGTGCGTGACGCGGTAGTCGAAATCATCCTTCTGCGTCTTGGTCGGCAATTCGCCATACAGCAGCAGGTAGCAGACCTCGAGGAAATCTCCATGCTCGGCAAGCTGCTCGATCGGGTAGCCGCGGTGGAGCAGAACGCCCTGGTCGCCGTCGATATAGGTGATCTTCGACTCACAGCTGGCGGTCGAGGTGAAGCCGGGATCGTAGGTGAAGGCGCCGGTGGTGGAATAGAGCGAGCTGATGTCGATGACATCCGGCCCGACCGACCCTTTTCGAACCTTGAAATCTTGGGTCTTGCCGTCGAAATCAAGCTTTGCGGTCGAACTGCTCATCACCTTCACCTCTTAATTCAGGGCGCCCCGCCTCAGTGCCAATCGCTTGGATCAATCCATTGGATTAAATAGGCAACCAACTCCCGATTGCGCGCCCTTGCTATCCGATTTGACGCAGCCTGCCAAGAGATTCCGCAGGTGCGGTTCGGCGTTGCACCATGCGGTGAACGATCTGCGCTGCCTATGCCGCCTGGTCGCGCAGCCGGGCGAGGCTTTCCTCGCGGCCGAGCACGGCGACGACGTCGAACACCCCCGGCGAGGTCGAGCGGCCGGTCAGCGCGGCGCGCAGCGGCTGGGCCACCTTGCCGAGCTTGAGGCCGGTCTTCTCGGCATAGGCGCGCACCACGCCTTCCGTCGCTTCGGCCGTCCATTCGCCGAGCACCCCCAGATCGGGCAGCAGACCGGCGATGGTCGCGCGCGCGTCGGCATCGAGGATCTGCGCCGCCTTCTCGTCGAGGGTGAGCGGTCGCGTCACGAACAGGTACTGCGCGCTGTCGGCCAGCTCCACCAGCGTCTTGGCGCGCTCCTTCAGGCCGGGCAGAGCCGCCAGCAGCATCGCCTTCTGCTGCTCGTTGGGTTCGGCGGGGATCGCGCCGTGCTCCTCGATGAAGGGCAGGGTGGCGAGGAAGCGGTCGAGCAGGTCGGTGTCGTCGCTCTTGCGCATATAGAGGCCGTTCAGCGCCTCGAGCTTGGCATAGTCGAAGCGGGCGGCGCCCTTGTTGACATCCTCGATCTCGAACCAGTCGACCATTTCCTGCGTCGACATCACTTCGTCGTCGCCATGGCTCCAGCCGAGGCGGGCGAGATAGTTGCGCAGGGCCTCGGGCAGGTAGCCCATGGCGCGGTAGGCCTCGACGCCGAGCGCGCCATGGCGTTTCGATAGCTTGGCGCCGTCCGGCCCGTGGATCAGCGGGATATGCGCCATCACCGGCACGTCCCAGCCCATGGCGTGGTAGATCACGCTCTGACGGGCGGCGTTGGTCAGATGATCGTCGCCGCGGATGATGTGGGTGACGCCCATGTCGTGGTCGTCGACGACGACGGCGTGCATGTAGGTCGGGTTGCCGTCCGAACGCAGAATGATGAAGTCGTCGAGATCCTTGTTGGGAAAGCGCACGTCGCCCTGAACGCGGTCCCGCACCAGCGTCTCGCCGTCCTGCGGCGCCTTGATGCGGATCGCCGGCTTGACGCCTGCGGGAGCCTCCGAAGGATCGCGGTCGCGCCAGCGGCCGTCATAGCGCGGCGGGCGCCCTTCGGCGCGCGCCTTTTCTCGCATCTCGTCGAGTTCGGCCGGCGTCGCATAGCAGTAATAGGCCTTGCCCAGACGAACCAGCTCCTCGGCGATTTCGCGGTGTCGGGCCGCGCGGGCGAACTGCGACACCGGCTCGCCGTCCCATTCGAGGCCCAGCCATTTCAGCCCGTCGAGGATCGCTGCCGTCGCGCCCTCCGTCGAGCGTTCGCGGTCGGTGTCTTCGATGCGCAGCAGCATCGTACCGCCCGTGTGCCGGGCATAGAGCCAGTTGAACAGCGCGGTGCGTGCGCCGCCGATGTGCAGATAGCCGGTGGGCGAGGGGGCGAAACGGGTGACGACCTTGTCGGACATGGTTCTTTTGCCTGCAAACGGGAGAAGACCGACGAGAGGCGGCCGATGATCTTTTTCTGGCGTTCATGTAGCATAGGCGCTTCGACGTGCAAGCGGTTACCGGGGGAAACGGCCCGGGAGAACGGCCCGGGGAGAGCGCGTGGAGGCAGGCGAAACGAGAGACGTCGACGAGCGCCGGCAATTCGCAGCGCCGGGCGACCTGCCGGTTGCGAGCCCGGTCATGACGGCCGCGGCCACGGGCTCGCCGCCGGATGCGGAACCGGGACCGGCGCTGCTCTCTGCGGCGGTTATGGCGCTGCGCCGCGTTCCGCCGGCGTTGGCTCGGGCCGCGGACAGCGAGATGGAGCGCGGCAACGCGTTCCTGTTTGCGCCGGTGTGCATGGCGGCCGGCGCGCTTTCCTATTTTACCGCGCATGAAGAGCCGTCGTTTGCGGTGTTGGCGATCTGTCTGGCGATCGCCGGGGTTGGTGCGTTTGCGGTCCTCTCCCGACCGCTCGCGCATGCGGCGTTGATGGCGCTCGCCATGTTCTGTGCCGGCATGCTGGCCGGCAAGGTCGAGACGCTGCGGGCGTCGACCCCGATGCTGGGCGCAGAGATCGCCACCCGGTTGACCGGGAGGGTCGTGCGCGTCGAAAACCAGGCCACGGGCCGGGTGCGGCTGACGCTCGACGTCGTGTCGACGGAGCGCCCGCAATTGCGATATCCGCCGCAAACGGTGCGCGTCACCGCCCGCGCCGTGCCGGCCGGCCTTGCGCCGGGGGATGTGGTGAAGGGTGTGGCCAGGCTGATGCCGGCTTCGGGGCCGGTACGCCCCGATAGCTACGATTTCGCTTTTGAAAGCTATTTTGCCGGCATCGGCGCCGTCGGCTTTTTCCTCACCTTGCCGGAAGCGATGGCGCAGGCGAGCCCGCCGTCCGCGGGCGAGCGGCTAGGGGCCTTGGTCGAGAACTGGCGCAGTCGTATCGCCGCGCGCATCGAAACGCAGGTCGAGGGGCCGGAGGGGGCGATCGCGGCGGCGCTCGTCACCGGCATCCGGGCCGGCATCCCCGACGAGATCAACACCGCGCTGCGCATCACCGGCCTTTACCATATCATCTCGATTTCGGGCCTGCACATGGCGCTCGTCGCCGGCACGCTGATGGTAAGCCTGCGCGCCGGCTTTGCGCTGTTTCCCTCATTCTCCATGCGCCGTCCGGTCAAGAAATACGCCGCCGGCTTCGCGCTTGTGGCCACAGCCTTCTATCTTGCCATGTCCGGCGGCGACGTCGCCGCCCAGCGCAGCTTCATCATGCTCGGCGTCATGCTGCTGGCCGTGATGTTCGACCGGGCCGCGCTGACGATGCGCAATCTGGCGATCTCGGCGCTAATCATCCTCGTGGTATCGCCGCATGAAGTGATGGGGCCATCGTTCCAGATGTCGTTCGCGGCCACCGCCGCGCTCGTCGCCGCCTACGCGGCATGGCGCGACCATCGCGCACGCCGGCTGCAACCGGTTCGGCGCGAACGCTCGCTCCCGCTCGCCCTGCTGCGTGGTGGTGCGGGCTATGCCGCCGGACTGTCGATGACCTCGCTCGTCGCAGGCCTCGCCACCGCGCTGTTCACGGCCTGGCATTTCCAGCAGGTCTCGCCGCTTGGGCTTGTCGCCAACCTTGCCGCCATGCCCGTCGTTTCCGTCGTCGTGATGCCGATGGCGGTTCTGGCGCTTCTGCTGATGCCGCTCGGCCTCGATGCAGTGCCTCTTCTTGTGATGGGGCAGGGCATCGCCGCGATGAACGCCATCGCGTTGTGGCTGGCGGAGCGCTCGGCATTCGACGCCACCGGCGCGATTCCGCTGGTTGCGGTCATGGTTCTGGCTGGCGCGCTCGCCATCCTGACGATGGCGGAAAGCGCGCTGCGCTGGTTCTCTGTTCCTCTGATCGTGCTCGGTCTCGGGCTGCTGGCTGCGCGAGAGTTGCCTGCGGCTCTCGTTTCGGAGGACGGCGCTCTCGTTGCCATGCTGCGCGACGACGGCCGCATCGCGGTCAACCGGACGCGCCCGCGCGCCTTCGTGATGCAGAACTGGCAGCGTGCATTCGGCGGCGGCGAGATCGTCCGGCCGGGAGGCGATCGGGGTTTTTCATGCGAGGGCGGCCTGTGCCTCGTCACGCGCGCCGACGGCGTGGCGCTTGCCCATGCCGCCGACGCGGAAAGCGCGCGCGCCGCCTGTCGCATCGCGCGCCTGATCGTGATCGCCAATGCCACTGCGGCCAGCCCGTGCGAGGCGGGAGGCGCGCTCGTCGTCACTGCCCGCGATCTCGCCCGATGGGGAAGCGCCGAAATCCGCTTCGTCGAGGGTGAAGCAAAGGTGCGGTTCGCGATTGCCGAACCCTACAGGCCTTGGCATGAGCATCGCCGGTTTTCGCGCGCGGCGCGCGGGCTGGCGCCGTGGCGGCCGCCGGAGCGACCGTCCGATGGTCAGGGCAGCCGCGAGGACCAGACGGGATAGATATCGTTGTCGGCAGGCGTTGCCGCGTGAACGCCGCGCGCGATCGCCCGCGCCATGGTCGCGCCGGCGGCGGCATAGAGCGCTGCGGCGCTTTCGATGCCAAGTTCGACTCCGCTTTTCCCCGTGGCGAGCGCGAAGACGAGGTCGCCGTCGGCCGGTGTATGCGTCGGCCAGATGGCGCGGGCAAAGCCGTCATGGGCCGAGATCGCCAGACGCTTGGCGGCGGCCTTGGTAAGGACGGCATCGGTGGCGATGATGGTGATGGTCGTTGCCCGGCCCGGCAACGGCCCGTCGTCGAACTTCCAGCGCAGATCAGTTGCTTCCGCCGGCAGCGGCGCCGGCAGGCCGAGGCCGCCGAACTCGTCGCCGATCTCGAACGGCGCCGCCCAGAAATGGGCGCTGCCGCCGACCGTCACCGAGCCGACCGGGTTGACCGCGGCGAGCGCGCCGACGGTGACGCCGTCCGGCAGCCGGGTCGAGGCCGAGCCGAGGCCGCCCTTCAGCCCGGCAGTCAGCGCGCCCGCCCCGGCGCCCGCCGTGCCGATCTCGAAGTCGAGGCCGGCATTGGCGACCGCCTCGTAGCCGAGGTCGCGATAGGGCGGGTAGCGGCCCCAGCCCTTGTCGCCGCCATTGATCAGGTCGAACAGGATCGCCGCCGGCACCACCGGCACCAGCGCCGGACCGATCTGGAAGCCGATGCCCTTCTCGCGCAGCGCCGCCTGCACGCCCGAGGCCGCGTCGAGCCCGAAGGCCGAGCCGCCCGACAGGACGAAGCCGTGAAACTCGTTCAGCGTGTTGTGCGGCTCCAGCGCGTCGGTCTCGCGCGTTCCCGGCGCACCGCCCAGCACCTGGACAGAGGCGACGCAGGGCGCGTCCGGCAGCACGACGGTGACGCCGCTTTTCAACCGTGAGTCCTGGGCATTGCCGACGCGCAGGCCGCCGACATCGGTGATCAGGTTTTTCGGACCGGGAATGAACGGCATGCTGGCTTCTCGACGTGATTTTACTGGACGGGCAGGAAACGGCTGCCATCGTAGCGATGGAGGACGAACAGGGATTGTGCCAGATCGCCCTTGTCGTCGAACGACACCGGCCCGATCGCGGTTTCGAAGCTCCGGTCAGCAAGAATTTCCGTCAGCGGCCTGTTAGCAGTGATGGCCTGCCGCTGTGTCTCGATGGCGATCTCGGCGGCGGCATGGGCGGGCAGCGCATAGCCTTCCGGCAGGATATCCGCATCGGCGAACGGTGCTGCTCCGGCCTCGGTCAGCCTGTCGCTCCATTCGGGCGGGGCGATCATCAACGTTCCCTCGGCGAGCGGAATGTCTCCGGCCGCACGCAGCGCCTCTCCGCCGGCAAAGATCATTTCGTGGCCGAGCTGACCTGAGTCGCGTGCCATGATGGCGATGTCCTCGCGGTCTCCGCCGACGAAGATGCGGGAAGCGCCGGTGCGCGCAAGCCGGCCGACGAGCGCGATCTGGTTTTCCATTTGCGGCCGGAATGTATCGACGAACAGCGGCTTAAGCCCGGCCATCTCGGCCGCGAGGCGAAGCGATTCGGCGAGTTCCCGCCCGTGGATGGTGCCGTCGTCGACGATCGCGAAATGCTCGGTGCGCCACAGTTTCGGCAGGATGTCGGCGATCGCCCGCGCCTCGCCATCGGCACGCGGAGTCAGCCGCCACACCGGCCATCCGGTACGGGCACGGCGGTCGGTCAGGCCGTTGGCGCGGACGGCGGGCGTGATGACCGGAATGCCGGCCTCGGCAAGGACGGGAAGCGCGGCTTCGATCGATTCCTGACACAGGAAGCCGATAACGATGGCGACGCCTGCCTCCACCAGTTCGCGCGCCGCCGCCGCGCCGCCTTCCGCGCCGCAATCTTCACCGGCGATGACGAGCTCCGCGCCGGCCTTCCGCGCCGCCACCTCGGCTCCGCCGCGCATCTGGCCTCCAAGCGTGGCAAAGGCGCCGTCAAGCGGCGCTGCCAGGCCGAGGCGCAATTCCGATGCCGGCGCGGCGCTGCCGAGCAGCGCAAGGGCGGCCGCGAGAAGCGCTGTTTTGAGGGAAGGCCGCATCGTTCGCCTTTTCAAGGAGGCCTCACGTTTGGAGGCCTCATGCTGGAAGGTCCGTCAACTTGGTAAAGGCTGGCGGCGGGGGGCGCAACAGGCTAGGAGCAGCGGCATGTTTGCCGGCGGCGTCGATGCGCCTATATGGCTGGAGAACGCAGGAAGACGGGTGAGAACGTGCTGAACAAGAATGCTGTCGAGGCGCCGCTCTATCGCGAAGCCATGAGCCGTTTCGCGGGCGCGGTGCATGTGGTGACGACCGACGGGCCGCATGGAAAACGCGGCATGACGATCATCGCCGCATGTTCGGTTTCCGACGATCCGCCGACGATCCTCGTCTGCCTCAACCGCATGAAACCGGAAAACGACTGCTTTGCGCAGAACGGTGTCTTTGCGCTCAACACGCTGGCGCCGGCGCAGCGCAACCTGGCCGACGCATTTTCCGGCCTGACCGGCTTGAGCCAGGACGAGCGCTTCGCGCTCGGCGAGTGGGAGATGGCATCCTCCGGCGCGCCGGTGCTGCATGGTGCGCTCGCCACCTTCGACTGCCATCTGGTCGAGGCCAAGGATTTCGCCACGCATCGCATCCTGTTCGGCAGGGTGACCGGCATCCGAATCGGCGAGTTCGACGATCCGCTGCTTTACTACCGGCGCGCCTATCGTATCCTTGGCGAGGATTGAGGAGCCGTCACGCCGCAACGAATGGGAAGGCCACGGCAGATGAAGTCACGCCTCGCCGGGCAGAAGGTTATTGCCGCGATTGCGGCGCTGGTCGCCATGCAGCAGCCGGCCACGGCCGAGATGCTTGCACCGTTCAAGGACGGGCTGTTCGCCTATCCGCAAACGCTGGCCCAGTCCGATGGCGGCCGCCACCTCACGCTGGATTATCGCGAGAGCCGCGATATCGACAGCCGTGACGAAATTCCCGAGCGCCGCGTGCAGGGAAACTATGTCGATCTCGGTGTCCGCCGGGTTCAGAAGGATCTGGTCGCCGAGACCGCCGCCGGACGCATCGCGCACATCGCGGTTGGACGGCAGGAGAAAGCCCGTTTCATCGTCGTCTACCTGCACGGGCAGGGTGGCAGTCGCCGGCAGGGCATGGACGATTACACGTTCGGCGGCAATTTCAACCGCATCAAGAACCTGGCCGCGCGCAATGACGGGCTTTATCTGACGGTCGATTTTCCCGACTTCGGCCCGAACGGCGCCGGCCATATCGCGCAGCTTGTCGCCCACTATGCCGCGCGCTCGCCCGATGCCCCTCTGTTCGTCGCCTGCGGCTCGATGGGAGGGGGGCTATGCTGGCGACTGGCCGACGATGCGTCCATTGCCCCCCGGCTCGGAGGGCTTTTGCTTCTCGGCTCGCACTGGGACGAGGCATTCTTCGGCAGCCGCGCCTTCAAGCGCCGGGTGCCGCTGTTCTTCGCCCATGGCGGTGCCGACAAGGTCTATCCGGTGGGGAAACAGGAGGCATTCTTCCGCTCGATCCTGAAGCGTGCATCCGATTATCCCGCCCGTTTCGTCCGGTTCGAGACCGGAACGCACGGCACCCCGATCCGGATGTCGGACTGGCGCACGACGCTCAACTGGATGGCGGGCCGCTGAGCCCAATCACGGCCGATCACGGCCTTGGGTAATCGACCAGCACTTGCGGATTGATCTCTCCGTCATAGGAAGCGTCGACTTCGTAATGGACGAGGCGGAAACTTCCGTCGACAAAGGCCCATGAGCCTGATGAGGACGCATCGCCGACGCCGCGCCAGAGCGAATGCGCGGTGATCGTGCGCGACTCGGGATCGTAGCCGGAATTGACGAGCTGATCGGTGGCGGAGAAGCCCGTCACCGTCACCGCCTCGACCTTCTCGTCGCTCTCGCCGGCATAGCGTACGTCATAGTCCGGTTCGGCGAAATGAAGCGGTGAGACCGTGCCTTCGCCGTCCGAGAAGTAATAGACGTGGATTTCGTTATAGGCGCCGCTGAGGCAGAAGAACCGGAAGAGGTGAGCGGTCCGTTCGGGGTCTTCCGGGGCGTCGTAGCCGTAGCGGAACGGGATCGCATAGCTTTCCGGCGGGCTGTCCTCGCTGCCCATGCCCGCGGCGTCGCAGGTCTCTGCCGCCATCGCGTCGAACAGCGCCTTGGCCTTGTCCATAAGCGCCGCGCCGTTTTCGGCATCCTGCGCATGGGCGGCGGTCATCGTGGCGGCAAAAACAGCGGGCAGGGACCGGCGAAACATGATTCTCTCCATGAAACGCCGGATGGTACGCTTCGCGACAGGGCGAAGCAAAGCGTCGGGCCGTCAGGACAAGCGGCGCTCGGTCATCTCACGCGCAACGCGCGGGAAGTCGGCCGGACGGATGCCGATATCGGCTCTGTCGGCCGGGCTCATCGATTCGAGAAAGACCAGTGCGTTGCGGAAACGCTCGATCTCTTCGGGTCGCGGCCGGGAAAACATCTCGGTGAAGAACCCCATGACAGGCTCCTGTGTGCAGAATCCCTCCCATGGCCAATATAGGCGATTCCCTGCGATTGTGCAGTGCAGCATGATCATGGCAGCCATGCACTGAAGCGGCGGCATGATGGCGGACAGCGCGGTCTGTCGCCAATCGCGTTTTCGCATCGCCAATCGATTCCCCCGAACGTGAAATGCTTCAAATCCGTCCGGCTTTTGCGGAAAGGTTCTTAACCTGATCGCACTACGCTTCGCCTTGTGAGAATTGCCCCGGATGGAGGTTTCGGTGGGCGCCAAGGCCGAGCTGGATTTTACCGAACTGCTGGATGACCTGCTCGCCGCCTCCGCGGAGGCCGAAGAGGACGGCGACGATTCCGCCGCGCCGTCGCTGCGGGTCGACATGCTGGCTCATATCGAGCGGCTTCAGGGCCACAATCGTCCGCTGTTTGCCGAGCGGGTGATGAAGGAATATGGCGAGAACGCCGGCAGCGGGGCGGGCGGGCGCCAGACCGAGACGGTCAAGCCGGCGCCCGATCTTCAGC
This sequence comes from Aquamicrobium sp., assembly GCA_047637695.1. GTDB lineage: Bacteria > Pseudomonadota > Alphaproteobacteria > Rhizobiales > Rhizobiaceae > Aerobium. The sequence continues at coordinate 29,628 of JBLJBS010000191.1, forward strand.
CGGCACTCGACGATCTGTTCTTCCTCGATCCGCAATCGATCTCGCGCGAACTCGGTCTCGACGGCTTGAAGAAGCTCGAAGAACTGGATCGCGCCCGTCGCAGCTTCGCCATGCGCTACCATCCCGACCGCGTGCCGGAGGAGATGCGTGAGCGCGCCGTGCTGCGGATGCAGATCGCCAACACGCTGATCGACGAGGCCAAGCGCCGCCGGCGATGATCATCGCCGGTCGACGGAATGACTCTCACCAGCTGCCGATATTGGCCATCGACGCCCACGGCTGCGCTTTTGGCTGGGCGCTGCCCTTTTGCAGAAGCTCGATCGAGATACCGTCGGGCGAGCGGATGAAGGCCATGCGACCATCGCGCGGCGGGCGGTTGATGGTCACGCCCTTGTCCATCAGCCACTGGCAGGTCGCGTAGATATCGTCGACCTCATAGGCGAGATGGCCGAAATTGCGCCCGCCGGAATAATCCTCCGGGTCCCAGTTATAGGTGAGTTCGACCAGCGGCGCCTGGCCGGCGGCGGCGCTGTCCTCATCCTCCGGCGCGGCGAGGAAGACGAGCGTGTAGCGCCCTTCCTCGCTCTCATGGCGGCGGATTTCCTTCAGGCCGAGCTTGTTGCAGTAGAAATCGAGCGATTCGTCGAGGTCTTTGACGCGAACCATGGTGTGGAGATAGCGCATCGCCGTCGTGCTCCCATATTGCCGGATGTCGATGATATGGCGCGGAGATGTCGGTTCGACAACCTTCGAAATGCAGCCGAGATGCTGCCCGCGATGCAGGAAATGTTGAAAAATAAGGCATGGTACTTGCTAACCCACAAAGACGCAGTGCTATTCTGCTCATCAAGAATCAATCGGGCGGTTGCAGGGAAGGTGCGTCAGGATGGGGGACAAGGCCTCCGCGCAAGGGCGATATGCGGCCAGTGACGAAGCCTTGAAACCGGACAACGGCGACGAGGCGGCGCTGACGGAGATATCCGGCGCGATCAAGTGGTTCGACGTCGCCAAGGGATACGGTTTCATCCTTCCCGACCAGCCGGGCATGGGCGACGTGCTCCTCCACGTCACCTGCCTGCGCCGCGACGGCTTCCAGACTGCGCTCGAGGGCGCGCGGGTGGTCTGCCTCGTCACCCGCGGCGAACGCGGCTTCCAGGCCTTCAAAGTCCTGTCGATGGACAACACCGGCGCGGTCCATCCCGCCGAGCAGCCGATGCAGCGCACGCATGTTCAGGTCACCGCCGAGAGCGGACTGGAGCGGGCTCTGGTCAAGTGGTTCAACCGCACCAAGGGGTTCGGTTTCCTGACGCGCGGCGAGGGCACAGAGGACATTTTCATCCACATGGAGACGTTGCGCCGCTACGGCATAGCCGAGCTGCGCCCGGGCCAGGTGGTGCTGGTTCGGTTCGGTCATGGCGACAAGGGTCTTATGGCTGCCGAAATTCACCCCGACATAGGCACCCTGCCGGCTTCTCACTGATCTCGCCTCCAGCCCCGGCAGATATGGTAGATCATGATGCGTCGCTTGCGCCATCTCATGCTGGTGTCCGTCCTCACGCTCGGGGGCAGCATCTTGCCCGCCGTTCCGGGAACAGGTTTTCTCGGGGGCGCACACGCTCGCGAACCCCAACCGATGATCCTGCCGGTCGATCCGGCCGTGCTCAGGATCGAGACTGCCGCCGGGGAGGCGAGTTTCTCGGTCGAGGTGGCCGATGACGATCGCGAGCGCTCGGCCGGGCTGATGTTCCGCACCGAGATGAAGGACGACCACGGCATGCTGTTCGTGTTCGAGCGGACGCGGCGGCTGGCCTTCTGGATGAAGAACACGCCGATGCCGCTCGATCTGGTTTTTATCGACGCCAGCGGCATGGTCGTCGATGTTCTGAAGGGCGAGCCGTTTTCGATCGCGCCGATCGGCCCCGATGCGCCGGCTCGATTTGTGCTTGAACTCAAAGCGGGAACGGCCGAAAAGTCCGGCATCGCCAGCGGCGACCGTGTGCGCCATCCCCGTATCGAGGCGGCTGCGGGCGGCGGCTGAGCCGGGAACCGGGCATGTCTTCCGGAAAAGAAAACCGGATAGGATATGCGGAAAACGAAATGCCAAAGCGCGGGCAGCGAATCCGGAAAATCGCGACGCGCTTTATGAGGGATTGCCGGCCTGATGCAGACATTCATTCATGACGGCTTCGAAATCGCATTCATCGACCGCCGGCCGGAGCACGGCGACGGCGAGCCGGTGCTTCTGATCCACGGCTTCGCTTCGTCGCATCGCGTCAACTGGGTGGCTCCGGGCTGGGTGAAGACACTGGGCGAAGCCGGTTATCGCGTCATCGCACCGGACAATCGCGGTCATGGCCGGTCGCAGAAGAGCTATGATCCGGCCGATTACACGCCGCGCCAGATGGCCGATGACGCAGCGGCGCTGCTCGATCATCTCGGCATTTCCCGCGCCCATGTCTTCGGCTATTCGATGGGCGCGCGCATTTCCGCCTTTCTTGCGCTGGCGCATCCCGAAAAGGTGGCGACCCTGATCCTCGGCGGCCTCGGCTACGGCATGGTCGATGGCGTCGGTGATTGGGACCCTATCGCCGCCGCGCTGATGGCCGAGGACCCGTCGACGGTCGAGCATCCTCGCGGCAGGATGTTCCGCGCCTTCGCCGACCAGACCCAAAGCGACCGGCTGGCATTGGCTGCCTGCATCGCGACCTCGCGCGAGTTGATCGCGGATGCAGACATCGCCCGGATCGCTGCGCCCACCCTGATCGGTGTCGGCACCAGGGACGACATCGCCGGCTCGGCTGAACGCCTTGCCGCCCTGATGCCCGATGCCGAAGCCTTCGACATCGAGGGACGCGACCATATGCTTTCGGTCGGGGACCGGAGCTGGAAGTCGAAAGTGCTGCAATTCCTCAAGGACCATCCGATCACATGACCCCGAAGCCGATCGAATTCACCGGGGCGGACGGCAACCGCCTTGCCGCCGACCTGTGGGACGGGCGCGGCCATCCCGTGCTGTTGCTTCACGGCGGCGGCCAGACGCGTCGCGCCTGGGACGCGACAGCGCGACGCGTGGCGGATGCCGGCATGCGCGCCATCACCGTCGATCTGCGTGGTCACGGCGAAAGCGAATGGGTGGAAAACGGCGACTACAGCTTTGCCGCCTTCGGGGCCGACATGGCAGCTGTCGTGCGCCAGACGGCGGAGCGCTTTCATGCCGCGCCGTCGGCGGTGGGTGCCTCGCTCGGCGGACTGTCGTCGCTGATCGCCCAGCTTCACCACGGTCCGCTGCTCGATTCGCTGGTGCTTGTCGATATCACGCCACGCATGGATGTCGGCGGCGTCGCCAAGATACAGGGCTTCATGGGCGCGCGGATCGAGGAAGGCTTCGCCTCGCTCGACGAGGCGGCGGACGCGATCGCGGGCTATCTGCCCAACCGCAAGCGTCCGCGCTCGCTTGACGGCCTGCGAAAGAACCTGCGTCTCGATGCCGACGGCCGCTATCGCTGGCATTGGGACCCGGCCTTCATGAAAAGCGAGCGGAACATCAATTTCCGCTCGCGCGAGACCATGGAGGGGCTGCTTGCCAACCTGCCGCGGCTGCATCTGCCGGTGCTTCTCGTGCGCGGCCTTCAGTCGGAGTTGGTGCGCGAGGATTATGTCCGGGAGTTCGTCGATCTGGCGCCCTCGGCCAGCTATGTCGATGTCGGCGGCGCCGGGCACATGGTGGCGGGCGACCGTAACGACGTGTTCTGCGAGGCAATTCTCGATTTTCTGACCGATAGGCGGGCGGCTTAAAAACATGTCGCCCGAAATCGGGAACCGGGCTCGGGACGACAACATGCGTAAAAACAAGAATTTAAAGCGCACGGAGCGAATCTGAAAGATCGCGACACGCTTTAGTTGCGGGCTTCGCGATGGGTCAGAATGCTGCGCGAGGCCAGGATCTTGTCGATGCGGCGGCCGTCGAGATCCATCACCTCGAAGCGCCAGCCCATGATGTCGACATGCTCGCCCACCTGTGGCAGGCGGTGCATGTGTGACAGCACGAACCCCGCCAGCGTTTCGTAGTCGCGCTTTTCGGGCAGGGGCAGTCCAAGGGTGTCGGCCATCTCATCGATCGGCATGTATCCGGCGAGCAGCCACGAGCCGTCGTCGCGCTCGACCGCGACTTCCTCGTCCTCGTCGGTATCGGACTTGAAGACGCCGACGATGGTTTCCAGAATGTCGGCGGGGGTCACCACGCCTTCGAAGTCGCCATATTCGTCATGCACCAGCGCCATCGGCACGTCGGCTTCCTTCAGCGTCGCGAGAACGTCGAGCGCGTCGGCGGTATCATGAACGATGGGGGCGGGACGCACGAACGCCTCGAGGTCGAAGGCCTGACGCCCGACCAGCGCGGTCAAAGCCTCGCGGACGCGCACGACGCCGACCATCTGGTCGACACTGCCGCGGCCGGCGGGAAGCATGGCATGGCCGGAATCGAGAATCCTGCGCCGGTTGTCCGTCCGGGAGGCATCGAGGTCGATCCATTCCACCTCGGTACGCGGCGTCATGATCGCGCGCACGCTGCGGTCGGCAAGGCGCATGACGCCGGCGATCATCTTGCGTTCGTCGCTTTCGACCACGCCATGGCTTTCGGCCTCGGCGATCAGGCTGGCGATCTCTTCATCCGTCACCCGGCTTTCGCCCTCGTCAGCCTGGCCGAGCAGGCGCAGAACCGTGCGGCCCGAAATGTCGAGTAGCCAGACCAGCGGAGCCGCCACGATGGAAAGTCCACGCATCGCCGGCGCGACGCGCGAAGCCACGGCCTCCGGATTGCGCAGCGCAACCTGCTTGGGAACCAGTTCACCGATGATCAGCGACGCGTAGGTGATGACCGCGACGACCGAGCCCACGCCGAGCGTGCCGGCCATCCCGGCGGGAACACCGGATTGGGCGAGCCATTCGGTCAGCCTGAGGCCGAGCGTTGCGCCGGAGAACGCACCGGAAAGCACGCCCACCAGCGTAATGCCGATCTGAACGGTGGACAGGAAGCGGCCGGGATTTGCTGCAAGATTTGTCGCCGTCTCCGCGCCTGCATGGCCGCGCTCGGCCATCGCCTTCAGCCGCGCCGGGCGCGACGAAACCACGGCCAGTTCCGACATGGCCAGAAGACCGTTGATGCAGATAAGAACAACGACGGTCGCAATTTCGATTGTAAGCATGATTTCGCTGATAGCATCCACCGCGCCGCTACGCGACAGGAATTTTATGACGCGCGGGGGAAAGTTAGTTTCATCGTCCTGCGGTCAGACGAAGCAGTTTCGAACCGGATTTTGCGCGCGGGTTAAGCGAACGAGGCGAATTCCGACAATTGTCCCGGATGCTTTCTGCCTTAGCGGCAGGCGACGTAGCCGTTCTTGCGGTTCTTGATGTCGAAATGGAAATGGTCGGCATGGTCGGCGTCGTAGCCCGGTCCGAGCACGGTGGTGAAGTAGTCGCAGCCGCCGGCGCGGACATTGTTGAGCAGCCCGCGCTCGCGGAAAGCGAACCACCCGGGCTTGCGCACGTCGATGTCCTTGCCGTTGCGCAGTTCGATCCGCATCACGTCGAGCGCGTTGCCCTTGGAATGCTCGGAGGCGACGCCGCCGGAGCGGCGGATGTTGCGGCAGGAATAGCTCGAACCCTGATGGATCGTCTTGACGCCCGACAGGTAGCGCCACCGCGCCGAAGGCGTCAGTTCCTTCCTTGTCCATGTAGCGAAGGCAAGCGCCATGTCGCAGCTTAGCGTTGCCGCCGGCTTCATGTCGATCGAGCCGGGCAGGGCGGACACCTGCACCGGCCAGTCGATGCGGCAGGCTCCGCCGTCATTGATTGGTGCAAGGTCGCGGAAGGTGACGCCGAGCCGGCGGAGCTGCCTGCGGCAATCGGTTTCGCTTGCAGGCATCGACATGCCGGGCTCCGCGAACGGCCGGGACAGGTTGGGATATCCGGCGCTCATCAAGGCGGAAGGCGAGGCGAGCCGGGCAAGACCGCGCGGCTTGGCAGCTACCGAAGAGGTCCGGGCGCCGACGTCGACATTGGGCGTCAGCACGTCGGAAGCAGTGCACGAGGAAATCGCCAGCGCGCCGCCGCCGATGATCAACAATGCCGCGCCGATGCGCGCCTGTCGCTTGCCGAACAATGCCGCAAGCCCGGCCGCGATTCTGACAGCCCCGATACGCAACACGCTGGGCATCCCGAAATCCCTGTCCCTGAAGCAGGAATTCTAGCGCGCAACGGTAAAGGAAATATCAGTGGCGGGCTTTACCCCTGTGGCGCAAATGCGGCGCTCACTGGCAGAAGGGATTTCGCCGTTTGGCCATGTCGAAATGGAAATGATCGGCATGGTCGGCGTCGGAACCGGGGCCGAGGACCGTGGCGAACGGGCCGCAGGCACGCTCGTGCAGCTTCGATATCAGGGCAAAGGCGCGAGGCTCCTTTGCGGCGTCATGGGCGCGCACCTCGATCCGCGTGCCGTCGGCCAGCAGAAGCGCGCTCCAGTCGAGCGCATTGGCGAAGGCGTGCTCGGACAGCTTCTGCGTGCCGCGCCGCGGGCGACAGACATAGGACGATGCCTGCTCGACGGTCGCGAGCGGCGAGCCGAACTCTTCGCTGGCAAGCGGGGCCGCATGGTCGCGCACGAACCGCGCGGAGGCTTCCGCCATCGCGCAGGTCAGAACCGCCTTCGGATTGAGCGCCACTGTAGGGGAAAGCTGCGAGACGGTGATCGGGTGCGATGCGGAGCAGCCTTCCGGCTCGTTTATGGGAGCGGCCTCCGTGAAGACGACGCCGAGCGCCTTCAGCCTTCCGCGGCAGCCCGCCTCATCGTTGGCGGCCTCGTCATCGGCGGCCCCGTCATTGGGAGTTGGCATGGCGGGGTCTTCCACCACGGGCGACGGCGTTATCGCGGCCGGCTTCTCGTGCGGCTTCGGCGCTGGCGACGGCATGGTTTCCGGCAGTTCTCCCGCCTGCGGCTTTTCAGCAGGCGGCGTCATCGTTTCTGGCAAATCCTCCGCGTGCCCAAAAACCAAAGGGGCAAGAAAGAATAAGGCCGCGAAGCCGATGCGTGTTGCCGTGTACATCCATTCGAGATGGGCAGGGGACAAGCGCCTCACAACGGTCGGCCGCTTCACATCGCGTTACGCACCGTTTCAGGCGCCGATGGCCTCCAGCCCTTCCTCGAGCCAGTCGCCCAGCATCGGCATGCCGAGAAGATAGTTCGACGCCCGGCGGCCCTGGCCGCGCTGGCGCGCCTCGGCGACGACATCCGCCCACTCGCCGGCGTCGAAGTCGCCGCGGCCGATCCATGCCAGCGCGATCAGCTCCGCCGCCTCGTCGACATTGAGGTCGCTGATGAGGGCGCGCAGTTCACGCTCGGTCAGGTCTTCCTCTTCCTCCTCGGCGAGGCCGTCATGCTGATGACCGTCGCGCGACTGCTCGTCGAGCTCGATCTCATGCTCGGCGCCGGCCTCGTAATCGTTGCTGATGCCGGCGGCGATCGCTTTCGCCTTGAGGACGAACAGACGCACCGTGTCGGGGTCGATCGTCAGTTCCCACTCTTTTTCCAAGGGCCTGTGCATGGGAGCCTCCATTGACGACAGCCATGATAGCGGATTTCGCGTGATTTTGACGAGACGGCTGTGCCAATGAGGTTGCGACTTGTTGTCCGGGAACCGATTCCATGTCGCTGTTGTCGCCCAAGGTACTGCCGATCCTGCTTCTGGTCGCCTCCAACGTCTTCATGACGTTCGCCTGGTACGGTCATTTGAAGTTCAAGACCGCGCCGCTCTATGCGGCTGTCATGTTCAGCTGGATGATCGCCTTCGTCGAATACTGGCTGGCGGTCCCGGCCAACCGCATCGGTCACAAGGTCTATTCGGCGGCAGAATTGAAGACGATGCAGGAGGTGATAACGCTTTGCGTCTTCGTCGTTTTCTCACTGTTTTACCTGAAGGAGGCGATCACCTGGAACCACCTTCTGGGTTTCGCGCTGATCGCGGCGGGCGCGGCTGTCATCTTCCGCGCCTGAAGCGGCCAGCGGCAAGGGGGCTCGCGCCGGCCTATGCGCTTGCGGTGCCGGGGAGAAGCAGCACGTCGCACTGGCGCGACTGTTCACGAAGCCTGCCGACCGGAACCGCCTGACGGACGCCGCGCGCCGTCACGATGCAGTGCGAATAGTGCTGCTCGAGAAAGTGCACGAAGGCTTCCGTTCCTTCCGGACCGTAGAATTCCGGTGAGAATTCGAGATAGACCGGCACCTGCCTCGCCAGCAGCGTTCCCATGGAGCGGAATGCCTGCGGCTCGAAGCCCTCGATGTCCATCCACACCAGCGAGACGCTCTCCGGCGCGATGCCGGAGTCGTCGAGGATGGTTTCCACCGGCTTGACCGGAACAGAGACGCTGTTGTCGGTCGGGCGCGAATGGACGAAACTAGAATTGCCGTAATTGCCGTCGATCCGGTGCAGCATCAATTCGCCAGCCGTCTCGCCGGCAGCGTATTCCATGATGCGGACAGTCCCGGAAAGACCGTTGTCGGCGACGTTGCGCTTGAGGAAGCCGAGGTTGCGCGGGTCGGGTTCGACCGAGACGATGGTCTCGAAACGACCGGTCAGCGCGAGATAGAGCGTGTGCGTGCCGATGTTAGCGCCGATTTCCAGCGCGCATCCGCCATGCGGGGGAAGAAGCCCGCGACGGTCCAGTTCCTCCAGCACATGGCGCACGGAATCGCGCGTGTATTCCCCGGTGGCGACGACGTGACGGCCAATCATCTCATGCGGCGAGACCGTCAGGCGGTGATCGCCGCAATCCACGGTCACCTCGCGGATATTCGTGGGCAGGAAATCGAGAAGGAGCTTGCGGCCGCGCTTGGAGCCGCCCAGCTTCTTGAACATCTTAACGCGGGAGCGGCGCAGCCAGGTCTCGATGCTTCGCAACTTCACAGGCAGATCTCCCCGGCCGATATGCGAAAGCTTGATAGCGTTATCGCAAGCGCTGGCAAGCCCCACGCCGCCGCTTCGCAACAATTCTTGACTTATTGTGGCAATCGTTCGAAGCCATGGCTCTACGAACGGGGGTTCCATGGGCGCGCGCATCGAACAGCTCTCCGCCTACGTCATCTGCAAGAACGAGGTGGACTGGATAGAGCCTTGCATCCGCAGCCTGGCGGCTTGCTGCGAGATCGTGGTCGTCGATTCCGGCTCCACCGACGGCACGATCGCGTTGCTGACGGCGCTTGCCGGCGAGGGGTTCCCCATCCGCCTGTTCGAGAGAAACTGGCCGGGTTATTCCGCCCAGAAGCAATTCGCGCTGGAACAGTGCACGCGGCAATGGTGCCTGTGCATCGACGCCGACGAACGGCTGAGCGACGACCTCGTCTCGCGATTGCCCGACTATCTTGCCCGGGAAGATGTCGATGGCTGGGAATTGCATTTGCGCAGCTACATCCATGGCTACGGTTATGCGCCTGACGCCGTTCGCGAGACGACGTTGCTGCGGCTGACCCGAAACGGCAAGGCGCGCTACAATCTCGGACGGCTGGTGCATGAGGGGATGATCGTCGACGGCAAGATCGGCACCATCGCCAGGGGCAATATCCTGCATCGCCGCGCGCCTGCATTGCGCGAGCAGCTGGAAAAGGCGATCAACTATGCCGATCTGAAGGCCGAGCAGCTGTTTCGTGCCGGCAAGAAGCCGCGCTATGCTCGGATGCTCTTCAACCCCTTCATCTATTTCTTCCGGTTCTTCTTCCTGAACCGGCTTTTCCTGATGGGTTGGGCGGGCTTCGTCCATTGCGGCATGCTGGCGGTTTATTCCTTCACCACCGAGGCGATCCTGTTCCAGAAGAACAGGGCTGCGGCAACGACGACCGAACCGGATCCCGACGACGCGTTCATGGGCCGAAAGCCGCTGCGGGACGAGCCCTGACATTCAGGAAGACTGGGCGAAGAACCTGTTGCCCAGCCGCACCGCGCCGCGATAGAGCGGCCGCCGGATTTCGCGCGCCAGCGTGTCGTAAAGGCTTTTGCGGCTGGATTGCGCCAGCGTTCCGCCGAGTTCGCGGCTGATTTCGGTGGTTACGACCGGGCGCGCCGAAAGGATGCGCAAGCCGTGCAGCCAGCGCATCTGGAGTACCGCATCGACGGGCCGGTCGAAGGTTTCCGTCAATTCCAACAGCCTTGCGGCCGCGTCGCGGCCGACGATCTGCATCACCATGCCGAAGGCCGGCGTCGCCGGCTCGATGATCGAGCAGCCGCCATCGCTGCCGGCGATCACCGGTCCCGTCTCGCCGCGCAGCTTCTGCGGAAAGCGGATGAAATCTGAAGGGCCGGCGGTCGTCCGCACCAGTTCGAGCAGCCGGCCGAATGCTTCCGTGTCGACCGCGACGTCATCCTCGACGATCAGCCCGGCGTCGAGGCCGCGCTCGACGATTTCGCGCCACGCCTTGCGATGGCTGAGGAAGCAGCCGATCTCGCCGGCGCCGAGCGCGAAGGGATAGCGCGGGCGATAGAGGCGAGGGCGGCAGACGGCAGCCGTCTCGGCTGGCGTCATCGCACGGCCGTCGACGGCGTCGACGATGTGCACCGGCATCGGCAGCGCGCCGCGCAGCGTCTCGACCTGCGGCCGGCGCTGGGCCGCGCGCGCCAGATGGATGACGAAACCTTCAATGCGCATCGGCGCGCTCCGGCTCGCCGCCGGCAAGCGGCCGGTATATCTCGACCAGCCGTTCGGCTTCGCCCTCGAGCCGGAACCGGGCCTCGATATGGCGGCGACCGTTTTCGCCCTGCAAGGCGGTACCGGCTGGATCGGCGAGATAGGGCTCGACGGCAGCGCGCATCGCCGCGAGGTCGTTGGCGGCAACGACCTGCCCGGTCTCGCCGGCAGCGATCAGTTCGGAAAACGCGCCGACATCGGTGGCCACCACCGGAACGCCGCTCGCCATCGCCTCGAGCGGGGTCAGGCCGAACCCTTCCCAGCGCTGCGGTGCGATATAGAGCGAAAGCGCGCGATACCAGCGGTCGATGTCTCGATGTTCGCCGACGAACAATATCCGTTCGGCAAGGCCTGCGCGCTCGACCCGCTCCTTCAATTCCTCCTCGAAGGCGATGTGGCCGGAGGTCGCGCGGCCGGCGATGATGGCCGACCATTGCGGATGGCGTGGCAGCAGATCGATCATCGTGTCGACGAAGAGGTCGGTGCCCTTCTGGTGACGGACCCGGCCGAAGCAGCCGGCATAGAGCTGTCCCGGATCGAGGCCGACTTCGCGCGCAGCCCCGGCCCGATCCCGCGGCACATGGAAGCGTTGCGTGTCTATCCCGTGCATGATGACGGTGTTCGGCACTTTCAGATAGGCGGCGGTCTTGCGGCTGGTCGCGATCACCGCGTCCATCCGGCCGATCAGCAGCCGCGTCCAGCCGGTGTGGACGCGCTGCGACGCCGAGGTGAAGACCAGTTTCAACGGCGCGCGGAACAGATGGCGCAGGATCAAGCCCGCCAGCATCTCGACATTGCGCCGTGCGTGCCAGACGCGAAACCGCGCAGCCTTCGGCCGCCTAAGCAGCGCCGGCACCTGCCACCATTTCATCTTGGGAAGGCGATCGGGCAGGCCGGGCCCGAGCGTGGCGACGCCGATCGTCCTCGCCTGAAGCGGCACGAGCTGGACGATCGTGCTGGTGACGCCGGAAAGCCTGTGCTTGAAATTCGGTACGACCACCTCCACCCGCGCCATCTCGACGCGGGCAGGCGGGTTTTCGCCTGACGGTTGTCCGGTCACGCCCAGCGCAGTTCGACGATCTCGTATCCGCGCGCGCCGCCCGGCGCATTGACCTCGATCTCGTCGCCGACGGCCTTGCCGATCAAAGCACGCGCGATCGGCGAGGAAATGGAAATGCGGCCCGCCTTGACGTCGGCTTCCTGGTCGCCGACGATCTGGTAGGTCTTTTCCTCCTCGGTGTCCTCGTCGACGAGAACCACGGTGGCGCCGAACTTGATGGTGTCGCCCGACAGCTTGGTCACGTCGATGACCTCGGCGCGCGCGATCAGGTCCTCCAGCTCGCCGACACGGCCTTCGTTCAGGCTCTGCGCCTCCTTGGCGGCGTGATATTCGGCGTTCTCGGAAAGGTCACCATGCGAGCGCGCCTCGGAAATCGCCTCGATGATGCGCGGCCGTTCCTCCTGCTGACGCCAGCGCAGCTCTTCCTTGAGAGCCTCGAAACCACCGACAGTCATCGGAACCTTGTTCATGTCGTTCGACCTTTCGTCCTTTTCCGTCCCGCGCCCTTCGGCGCGCCACACAAAAAGAAAACGGTCCGGCAGCCTCGGCCAACGAACCGTTTTATGCTTCTCACTTTAAATATATAGCAATCTGCCGCGTAATTTTCACGCGGAATTTTGTCATATGGAAATTCGCCCCCGGTTGCGCGGAAGCGCCTGTCAGCCGTCGCGGCCGCCCTCGAACACCACGAGATGCTTGATGCGGCGCCCGCCGTCGATGCCGCCATCGCCGCTGTCCAGCTGGTCCGGCATCAGGGCCGGCATCAGGGAAGGCCCGTCGATCGTCGCACGCTCGCCGACGAAGACACGTTCGCGGTCCGGGTCGACGACTCGCAGTGAGTCGATACGGTTTTCGATGATCGGATCGGCCCCGAGCCAGTAGGGTTTCTCGACCGGCACGATGCAGCCCAGCGAGCGCGGGCTGCCCTGCTCGCCGTGAAGCGGCAGTAGCACCATCTCGAAAGCGGCAGTCTTGCCGCCCAGCGTCACGCCCTCGAAGGAGATGACGACGACTGCGTTATAATGAAACACCGAATAGGCATGGCGCGAAACGATACGCTGGTCCCGCTGCGACCACAGCAAAGGGAAGGCGTAGCCTTTCAACTCGCGGCCATGGGTGGCGCAAAGCCGCGTGCCGGCGAGACGGAAGATCGCTTCGCCACGCGCATCCTTCTCCAGGATGAACGTGTCCGCCAGCAGCGACTTGATGTCGGCCGGTTCGATTTCGGTCCTCTGCGGAGCCGGTCTCTGGCCACGAAGCCTGTCCCAGTATCGGAACAGCGCGATCGTTCCTTTTTGTTTCATGCCTAAAGCGCCCCCTGTCCCATGGTGTCCCGTTTTCCATGGTCGTGTGTCATTGGCGAACAGAAGCCCCGACGCGCGGAACCTTCATGCCGCAACATGCAGAAGGCATGCCAGTCCCGTTAACCGTTGTTCACGGCTTTCCGTTTTGTTAAGGTTAATGAATGGTTTACGTTGCCGTCCTCGCAAGGGTATGGCACCTGAACGACCAGCAAGAGGGACGCGCCGGCACCACATCCGGGCGTGATACATCTCAGGGGTGAGCAGGGGGCTCGACCGGAAGCCGCCCGTGGATGTCCTTTAGAAGGACGCCCACGGGCGCTTTTCATTTCGGGCCGCCTCTGCTAGCGCTCGTGCCGATGAGCGACGAGCACGATCCAGCCACGGCAACCGGCGAAACGCAGCCCGACGCGGCACGGCGCGAATGGCCAGGGCACGAGAATTCGGGCCGGCGCGAACCGGTGTTCAACCTGCCCGGTGTCGTGCTGGCGCTGATCGCCGTCTGCGTCGGCGTACATCTGGTGCGGATGTGGCTGCTGACCCCGGCGCAGGATTTCGAGATGATCCTGCGCTTCGCGTTCATTCCGCTGCGCTATTCGGGCGGCTACGCCCTCGATGCCGATGCGTTTCTGGCGCCCTTCACCTATGCCTTCATGCACGGAGGGCTGGGGCATCTGGCGGTCAACACCATCTGGCTCGCCGCCTTCGGTTCGCCGCTCGCCAACCGCATCGGCGCGCTGCGCTTCCTGTTGTTCTGGGCGGTGACGTCGCTTGCCGCCGTCGCGCTGCATTATGCGCTTCATTCGACCGAGGCGGTGCCCTTGATCGGTGCTTCGGGCGCCATTTCCGGCATGATGGGGGCTGCCGCGCGCTTCGGCTTCCGCATCGACCGGGCAAGCGGCCGCGCCGCCTTCGCCGGTCGCATCCTGTCGATCCCCGCCGTGTTCGCATCGCGCATGGTCGTCACCTTTCTCGGCGTCTGGTTCGCGGTCAATCTGGCCATGGGGCTCGGTTTCGGTGCGTCCGACGACGGCAGCTCGATCGCCTGGGAGGCGCATATCGGCGGCTTTCTCGCCGGCTTCCTGCTGATCCGCGCCTTCGACAGGCCGCGCCGATCCCACTCTTGAAAAGCGCGCATCTTCGGCGCACCATGGCGTCGCTGCGGGGAGGCAGGCAGGCCGTGCGGCGTCCGCACGCGCCACCAACCGGAGGAGCGCGCAATGACTGTGAAGTCGATCCTTGACGAGAAGGGCCGCGACGTCGTCACCCTCGGCCCCAGTTCGACCCTTGCCGGCGCCGTCGGGCTTCTTGCCGAGAAGCGCATCGGCGCGGTGGTGGTGACGGACGAGGCCGGGCGCATACTCGGCATCCTTTCTGAACGCGACATCGTGCGCGCCATCGGCCAGTCGGGTGCGGCGGCGCTTGCCATGGAGGTTCGCGAGGCGATGACCGCCAAGGTCACGACCTGCCGGGAAATCCACACCGTCAATCACGTCATGGAGGTGATGACGCGCGGCCGCTTCCGCCACTTGCCGGTGGAGAAGAACGGCCGGCTCGACGGCATCGTTTCCATCGGCGACGTGGTCAAGCGCCGGATCGAGACCGCAGTGCGCGAGGTCGACCAGATTCGCGAATACATCGCCACCGCCTGAGGATCGAACCCGGCATGCCCTGATCTTCAGGGCGCGGCCCGCAGGCTTCAGCGCGCGGGCCGGTTCGACGCTTGCATGCGCGCACGGATTGATCTAGCCAAGCCGTGTCCATTTCGGCCCTTCGGCCGCCTTCAGGAACAGAACCGGATTGTCATGACGATCATCGACACGCGCACGCCCGATCCCAAGCGTCTCATTCCCGGAGCCACCGGCGACTGGGAAATCGTCATCGGCATGGAGGTCCACGCGCAGGTCACCTCGAATTCGAAACTGTTCTCCGGCGCCTCGACCGCCTTCGGCGCCGAGCCCAACGCCAATGTCAGCCTGGTCGACGCGGCGATGCCCGGAATGCTGCCGGTCATCAATGAGGAGTGCGTCAGACAGGCGATCCGCACCGGCCTCGGCCTCAAGGCGCAGGTCAACCTGAAGTCGGTGTTCGACCGCAAGAACTATTTCTATCCCGACCTGCCGCAGGGCTACCAGATTTCGCAGTTCAAGCAGCCCATCGTCGGCGAGGGCATCGTGCGCGTTTCGGTCGGGCCGGACCGGCAGGGCAATTTCGAGGAAATCGACATCGGCATCGAGCGCCTGCATCTCGAACAGGATGCCGGCAAGTCGATCCATGACCAGCACCCGACCATGTCGTTTGTCGATCTGAACCGCTCCGGCGTCGCGCTGATGGAGATCGTGTCCAAGCCCGACATGCGCTCGTCGGACGAGGCCAAGGCGTATCTGACCAAGCTGCGCACCATCATGCGCTATCTCGGCACCTGCGACGGCAACATGGATGAGGGCTCGATGCGCGCCGACGTCAACGTCTCGGTGCGCAAGCCGGGCGGCGAGTTCGGCACGCGCTGCGAGATCAAGAACGTCAACTCCATCCGTTTCGTCGGCCAGGCCATCGAATACGAGGCGCGCCGCCAGATCGGCATTCTCGAGGATGGTGGCAAGATCGATCAGGAAACCCGCCTTTTCGACGCGGTGAAGGGCGAGACGCGTTCGATGCGCTCGAAGGAAGAAGCGCACGATTATCGCTATTTCCCCGATCCCGACCTGCTGCCGCTCGAATTCGATCAGGCCTATGTCGATGCGTTGGCCGGCGACCTGCCGGAACTGCCCGATGACAAGCGCGGCCGGCTGATCGACAAGCTCGGGCTGTCGGCCTACGACGCGTCGGTGCTGGTGTCCGAAAAGGCGATCGCCGATTACTTCGAGAGGCTCGCCGCCGGGCGCGACGGTAAGGCCGCGGCCAACTGGGTTATCAACGACCTGCTCGGCGCGTTGAACAAATCCGGCAAGGACATTGAATCGACTCCGGTTTCGCCCGACCAGCTCGGCGCGATCATCGACCTGATCAAGCAAGGCACCATCTCGGGCAAGATCGCCAAGGACCTGTTCGAGATCGTCTGGAACGAGGGCGGCGACCCGCGCGCGCTGGTCGAGGCGCGTGGAATGAAGCAGGTGACCGACACCAGCGCGATCGAGAAGGCGGTGGACGACGTGATCGCCGCCAATCCCGACAAGGTCGCGCAGGCCAGGGAAAAGCCGACGCTCGCCGGCTGGTTCGTCGGGCAGGTGATGAAGGCGACCGGGGGCAAGGCCAACCCCCAGGCCGTCAACGACCTCGTCAAGGCGCGGCTCGGCCTCGACGAATAGCGCCGGTATGTTCGTCCGCACCGCCTCTCGCCACGACCTGCCGGCGATCCGTGCGTTGCTTGCCGCAACCTGGCACGCCACCTACGACCGGATTTACGGCGTCGAGCGGGTGAACGCGATTGTCGATGAATGGCATTCGCTGCCCGCGCGGCTGGAAATTCCGGGCTCCGAATTCCTTGTCGCCGACGACGGCACCCGCATCGGCGGCATCGCTTTCGCGGTCATGGCCGAAGATGCGACGACCGTTCTGCTGCAACAGCTCTATGTTCTGCCCGAACTGCAGGGCAGGGGCATTGGCGGCTCGCTTCTCGACGAGATCGAGGGATGCTTTCCCGAAGCCGAACGCGTGCGGGTCGAGGTCGAGCAGAAGAATGGCGGGGCATTGAGCTTCTACCGGTCGCAAGGTTTCGCCGAGATCGGCAAGACCGCTGCTTCAGGGGCGGAGAATGAAACTGATTTCCTGCTTATCCTCGAGCGCCCGATCCTTTGGGCAGATTGACCCGGACAGCGGCGTCCAAACGAATTCGCCGCACTGCCGCCGCTTGCAAAGCCCGCTGCGGGGCGGCATAAGGCACTGTAACAGCGGCTGACGAGCCGGAGGAATCGATGAAATCCTTTCTCGCGCAATTCTTCACATGGTGGAGCGGGCAGACGCTCGGCACGCGTTTCCACACCTGGCGCAAAGGCACCCGCGTCGGCGAGGACGAATTCGGCAACGTCTATTATGAAGGCGGCACCGATTCGGAAGGCCGCACCCGCCGCTGGGTCATCTACAACGGCTATTCGGAGGCTTCGGCCATCCCGTCCGGCTGGCACGGCTGGATGCATTATCGCGTCGACACGCCGCCGACCCGCGAAGACTACAAGCCGCGCGAATGGCAGAAGCCGCATCAGCCCAACCTGACCGGCACGGCCGCTGCGTACCGGCCGAAGGGCTCGGTGCTGGGCACGGGCGAGCGGCCGCGCGTCACCGGCGACTATGACGCCTGGACGCCATCCTGAGTGTTGGCCTGACTGTTTGGCTGAGACCGGCCTGAGCGTTCGGCGGCGCAAATATCAGCGTTGCGGGCAGCGATCGCTTGTGTCGCCACAATTTTCCTCTATGCGGTTTCCATTCGTCTGACGCCGTAACCGGATTTTTCCGCCGCATGGGCAACAATCACAGAACCAGCCTTCGTCCCGACCGCCTGCTGCGCCGCGCTGCCGGTGCAGCGCTTGCGGCGTTGATCTTGTCCGCGACGCCGGCGCTTGCCGAGCGCATGCAGAATCCGGTCGCCGAATTTACCGGTGTCGACAAGATTACCGGCCGCATCATCACCTTCGACGTCTATATCGATGAAACCGTGCAGTTCGGCGCGTTGCAGGTGACGCCGCGCGTGTGCTGGTCCTCGCCCGAGACCGAAGAGCCGAAGACCGATTCCTTCGTCGAGATCGACGAAATCACGCTCGACCGCAAGATCAGGCGCATCTTCACCGGATGGATGTTCGCGGAAAGCCCGGGGCTGAACGCCGTCGAGCACGCGGTCTATGATGTATGGCTGAAGGCGTGCAAGCAGAAGTCCGAAGTTCCCCCGCCCGAGGCTGCATCGAACTGACGATCCTCGCGAATCCCGGTCGGGGCTAAGGCGAGTCGCCCGAAAGCGGGAGCCAGCTTTGGGATAAAGACATCCCGAAAACAAGGAACTGAAGCGCGGCAAGCGACCCTGAAAGATCGTGGTGCGCTTTAGAGCAATTCCAGCAAAAGTGCGAAGCGGTTTTGCGTCTGGAATTGCGTAAAAACAAAGAGGTAGATCGTTTCGGCATTTCTGCGAAACTCTGAAACGATCTAGAATTCCGCCTCGCCCCGAAGCGCTTCTTCCAGCAACTTTTCATACTTTGCCCGCGGCACGTCGATGGCGCCGAAGCGGATGAGATGCTCGGTCGTGAACTGGGTGTCGAGCAGCACGAAGCTGCGTTCCTTCAGTCGCTCGACCAGATGGACGAGGCAGACCTTCGAGGCGTCGCGCTCGCGCGAGAACATGCTTTCCCCGAAGAAGACGCGGCCGAGCGTGACGCCGTAGAGGCCGCCGACAAGTCTGCCCTCGCGCCATGCCTCGACCGTGTGGCAGTAACCGCGGGCGAAGAGTTCGCCATAGGCTTCACGGATCGGCTGGTTGATCCAGGTGGTGGGACGCCCTTCGCGCGCCTCGGCGCAACCCTGAATGACGCCGGAAAAATTGCTGCTGAAAGCGATTTCGAAGCGATGCTGCCGGATCGTCTTCAGCAGGCTTTTCGGCACATGGAATGTCTCGAGCGGGATGATGCCGCGCATTTCCGGCCGGACCCAGAACACTTCCGGGTCGTCGGCATTTTCTGCCATCGGGAACACGCCATTGGCATAGGCGCGCAGAAGCAGGTCCGGCGCGATGCGATCACCCGGCGCGAGAGGGCGTGTCATCCGCGCGCCCGCATCGTCACTCACCCTTGGCGAGGTGCTTTTCGAGCCAGTGGATGTCGTAATCGCCGTTTGCGATGTCGATATTGCCGATCAGGTCGCGAAACAGCGGCAGCGTGGTGTTGATGCCGTCGACCACGAACTCGTCGAGCGCGCGGCGCAGCCGCATCATGCACTCGACGCGGTTGCGGCCGTGGACGATCAGCTTGCCGATCAGGCTGTCGTAATAAGGCGGGATCTTGTAGCCGGAATAGACTGCGGAATCGACGCGGATGCCGAGGCCGCCGGGCGTGTGGTAATGCGTGATCGTGCCGGGCGAGGGGACGAAGGTCCTGGCGTCCTCCGCATTGATGCGGCACTCGATGGCGTGACCCTGAAAGCGGATGTCTTCCTGCCGCATCGAAAGCCCGCCGCCGGAGGCGACGCGGATCTGCTCGTGGACGAGATCGATACCGGTGATGGCTTCCGTCACCGGATGCTCGACCTGGAGGCGGGTGTTCATCTCGATGAAATAGAACTCGCCGTTCTCGTAGAGGAACTCGATGGTGCCGGCGCCCGAATAGCCGAGGTCGGCAATGGCGCGGGAGCAGATGCCGCCGATCCTTTCGCGTTCGGCGGCGTTCAGCGCGGGCGAATTGGCTTCTTCCCACACCTTCTGGTGGCGGCGCTGCAACGAGCAGTCGCGCTCGCCGAGGTGAACGGCGTTGCCGGCGCCGTCGCCAAGGACCTGCACCTCGATATGACGCGGCTTTTCTAGATATTTCTCGATGTAGACGGCGTTGTCGCCGAAGGCCGCGCCCGCTTCCGAGCGCGCCGTCGCCAGCGCCACGGCGAGGTCCGCTTCCGAACGCGCCACCTTCATGCCGCGCCCGCCGCCGCCTGCCGATGCCTTGATGATGACAGGATAGCCGATTTCGGCGGCGATGCGCTTGGCCTCACCCTCGTCCGACACCGCCCCTTCGGAACCCGGGACCACCGGGATGCCGAGACGCTTGGCTGTCCGCTTGGCCTCGATCTTGTCGCCCATGGTGCGGATGTGGTCGCCCGACGGGCCGATGAAGACAATGTTGTGCGCGGCGAGGATGTCGGCGAACTTGGCGTTCTCGGACAGGAAGCCGTAGCCGGGATGGATGGCGTCGGCGCCGGTGATCTCGCAGGCGGCAACGATCTGGTGGATATTCAGATAGCTGTCGCGCGAAGGCGGCGGGCCGATGCACACGCTTTCGTCGGCAAGGCGCACATGCATGGCGTCGGCATCGGCGGTGGAGTGGACGGCGACGGTCTTGATGCCGAGCTCCTTGCAGGCCCGCAGCACGCGCAGCGCGATTTCACCGCGATTGGCGATCAGGATTTTCTGAAACAACGACTGCGCTCCCGTCACTCGATGACGACCAGCGGCTCGCCGAACTCGACGGGCTGCGCGTCCTCGAACAGAATGGCGGTGACCGTGCCAGAGCGCGGCGACGGGATCTGGTTCATCGTCTTCATCGCCTCGATGATGAGGAGCGTCTGACCCTCCTTCACCTTCTGGCCGACCTCGATGAAGGCGCTGGCGCCGGGCGCCGGCGCGGCATAGGCGGTGCCGACCATCGGCGAAGGCACGGCGTTCTTCGACACGTCGGCTGACGCGGGAGCGGAAGCTGCCGGGGCCGCCGCCGGCGCGACGGGTGCCACAGCCTGGACGGGAGACGGCGCATAGGCCTGCACCGGGGCCGGCGTGCGGGAAACCCGGATTCGCAGATCTTCCTGCTCGACTTCGATCTCGGTGAGATTGGTCTCTTCGAGAATGCCCGCGAGGTCGCGGATGAGCTGCTGGTCAATCCCGGCTTTCTTGGTCGACATCGTGATCCCGTCCCTTGGTTCTTGTCGTTGCCCGCCCGATCCTGACATCCTCGTCTCGGGTCGCTGCTCGGGAGCCTCGACTTCCGGGCTGAGCGGCCTGGGACGGGGCAAGCGGGCGGTCCGGCGGAGACGGTCGCGGGGCATGAATGGGTTTCCTGCGCACCTCTATAAAGGGCATAGGCGGCCACGCAAAGAGCGCAAGTGCGTTCTTTTCATGTCCACAGCCGAGCCCGGATGTCGCAATGGTTGCATTCGGATCGAATGGCAGCGCCGCGGCGCCTCAGTTCTGGGCGCGCGTCAGCTCGACCTTTTCCTTCAGCACGGCCTTGCCCAGCGCGCCGAACACGACCTCCTGCCCGATGACGTAGGAAGGCGTGCCGGTGATGGCGAGTTTCTGGGCAAGCTCGTAAGTCTCGTTGAAGGCTTCGAGGATGGCGGGGTTCTTCATTTCTGTGCGCAGCGCCGCTTCGTCGACGCCCAATCCGGTTGCGGCGGCGATCGCTGCCGCCTCGGTGGCGCGTCCGCCCATCAGCAGCTTGTGGTGGAAGTCGCCGTATTTCTCCGGCGCCAGCGTGCGGAACGCCATCGAGACGACATGCGCCTTCTGCGAATCCGGGCCGAGGATGGGAAATTCCTTGAGGACGAAACGCAGGTCCGAATCGTCGGCGACCATTGCCGCCATGTCGTCATAGGCCCGCTTGCAGAAGCCGCAATTGTAGTCGAAGAACTCGACCACCGTGGTCGATCCCTGCGGATTGCCGATGACGCCGTCATAGGCGGCGTTGAAGATCGAGTCGGAGGAATTGCCGATGGCGTCGAGCAAGGCCAGCCGCTGTTCTTCACGCTGGCGGTCTTCCAGCTCGGCCTGCATGTCGGTCAGGATTTCGGGATTGCTCAGGAGATAGTCGCGCACGATCGACTCGATGTCGCCGCGCGATACGGCGCGGTTCGGCGAGGCGCTTGCGCCGTCCGCGAGATAGGGCGCGGCGCCGAGGTCGTTACGGTTGCCGGCGACGAAGCCGGCCGCCAGCATGGCGAAGGAGAGGGCGACGCCGGTTATGCCGATGGCGATGGCCTTGCTCATGAAGCTATCCTCGGTTCTGCGGCCGTCAGCGGCCCGGTTGCTTGTAGTTGATGATGTCCTGCGCCCGCGTCCAGGACGGCGTGCCCTTGGCCAGCTTCTGCTGGGAGCGGGCAGCGAAGATCTTCGCATCCTTGACATTGCCGGAATAGAAATGGCCCTCCGCCGTCGCCAGTTCGGCCTCGCCGACATCGCCGAGCTGGCCGTAGGCCTGCGCGAGATAGCGATAGCCGGCCGCATATTCCTTTGCCCGCCCCAGGCCGGCGCGCAGCTCGCCCACCGCCTTGCGCACCTGCTCGGGCTTGCCCGTCGCCAGCAGCGCCTGGCCGTAGCCGATCTGGATAAGCCCGGCCTTGCGCGGGTCGTTGCGCAGCGCCTTGGCGAATGCGTCCGCCGCTTCCGCCGGCCGGCCGGCCTTCATCAGGATCTCGCCGCGCATCTCGTGGAAATATGGATTCTTCGGTGAAGCCTTGACCAGCGCGTCGATCTTGGCCACCGCGGCGCGCGCATTGCCCGAAAGCATGGTGCCGATGGCGTCGGCATAGAGCGCCGGCGTGCTGCGTGGATTGCGTGAGAACATGCGCGAGGCGGTTGCCTGGCCCTCGGTATAGGCGGCGATCTTGGCCCGCATCAGGTCGTGGCGCTGCTGCAGCGCGGGCGAGTCCTTGCGGTCGAAATTCTTGCTGTTGCGGGCAAGCGTTTCCAGATTGGCGATGCGTTCGCGTGGTGCCGGATGGCTCATCTGATAGGGATCGACGCGCACGCCGGCCAGCGCCATCGAGCCGGCCAGCCGCTCGAAGGTCTTCAGCATGCCTTGCGCCGACTGGCCAGTGCGCTCGAGATAGGTAATGGCGGAGCGGTCGGCGGTGGTTTCCTCTGTCCTCTGATAGGCGAGGACGGAGCGCCGCGCCGCCTCGGAGCCGCCTGCGGCGATGCCGATGCCCGATTGGGCCAGCCCTTCGGTTCCGGTCGCCGCGCCGGCGGCGATGGTGCCGAGGCCGAGCAGCGTGGCGATGACCGCCATCGTCTGGGCGCGGGCCAGTTGCTCGCGAAGGCGCTGCTGGTGGCCGCCGGCGATATGCCCCGTCTCATGCGCCAGGACGCCGATGATCTCGTTCGGGCTCTCCGCCATCAGCAGCGCGCCGGTGTTGATGAAGATGCGCCGGCCGGTGACGAAGGCGTTGAAGCTCGGATTGTTGACGAGGATGATCTCGATGCCGGACTTGCCGAGGCCGGCGGCTTCGAGGATGGGGCGGGCATAGTCCACCACCAGCGCCTCGATCTCGGCATCGCGCACCACCGATATGCCGCGCTGAGCCGTCGCCGGTCCGAGCGGTGGCAATGCCAGCGCAAGACACAGCAAGGCCGCGACGGGAAAGCGGCGGGAAAGGGTGCGTGAAAGAAACGACAGCATGGCAGACACAGCTAACCGACGGCGTGTGCGGTGAAAAGACATCGCGCGAACATTCATCAACTTGTGATCCCCATATCTTTCGGGCATTTGTGCGGCGCATCCGGCCGCGAACCCCGGCGGTCGGAAGAAAAGGAGCTGGACATGGCCGTCGCCATTTCGAGACGAAGCGCCGTCGAACCCTTTCACGCCATGGACGTTCTGGCCGAGGCGAACAGGCTGAAGGCCGCGGGTCATCCCGTCGTCTCGCTCGCCGTCGGCCAGCCTTCCGATCCGGCACCGCAAATCGTGCGCGATGCCGCCGCTGCCGCGCTGGCGCAGGGGCGCATCGGCTATACCGACGCATTGGGGACGCCTGAGCTGCGCGCCGCGATTTCCGCGCATTATCGCGACCATTACGGCGTCGCGGTCGAACCGGAGTGCATTGCCGTCACGACAGGCTCGTCGGCCGGCTTCAATCTCGCTTTTCTGGCGATGTTCGATCCCGGCGATCGCGTGGCGATCACCGTTCCGGGCTATCCGGCCTATCGCAACATCCTGGCGGCGCTGGGGATCGAGGCGGTGGAAATCCGGCTCGATCGCCTGGGATATCTCAACGCCGAACTGTTGGAGGCGGCGCACCGCAAGGCGCCGCTGAAAGGCGTGCTCTTCGCCAGTCCGGCCAACCCCACCGGCGCGATCATCCCCGATGGCGAACTGAAGCTCCTTGTCGAAGCGGCGCGCGCGATGGGCATCTCGGTGATCTCGGACGAGATTTATCACCGCCTCGCCTATGCGGGGCAGGACATGACCGCGCTGTCGCTCGGCGACGACGTCACGGCGATCAATTCGTTCTCGAAATATTATTGCATGACCGGCTGGCGAATTGGCTGGATGGTGCTGCCGCAGGCGCTGGTTCGCCCGGTCGAGCGCATCGCCCAGAGCCTTTACATTTCCGCGCCGGAGCTGTCGCAGGTCGCGGCCTGCCGCGCTTTCGAGGCGGTCGACGTTCTGGAGCAGGTCAAGGAGCGCTATCGCATCAATCGTGCCGCTCTCGATGTCGCGCTGCCGAAGCTTGGCCTGCCGTTGGCGGCGCCGATGGATGGCGGCTTCTACGCCTATTGCGACGTGTCCCGCCACACCAATGACAGCATGGATTTCGCCCGGCGGCTGCTCGCCGAGGCCCATGTCGCGGCGACCCCGGGTCTCGATTTCGACATTGCCGAGGGGCACCGTTTCCTGCGGATTTCCTATGCCGGCAGCGAAGCTGACGTGGCGACGGCGATCGAGCGGCTGAACAACTGGTTGTAAGGCTAGCCAGGTATGAAAAAGCCGGCAGTTATGCCGGCTTTTTCATGTTCTGGATGATCCGGAGCGTGGCAGGCGCGACGCTTTGGCCGCGATCTGTCCCCGGAATGGATCAGAAGAAGCTCTTACGCTGCCACCATCCGCCCTTGCGCGGCTTTTCGTTGTCGGCCGGCTCGGCCGGACGCGAGGAGGTCACGACCGGCTCGGCAGGCTTCTGCGCCGGGGGCGCGTCCTGCGGCGCCTCGATCCCAACCGGGGCTTCCGTAGGAGCAGCCTCGTCGACAACGGCGGCCGGAGCTTCCTTCACCGCTTCTTCGGTGATCAAGGCCGTGGCCTCCACCGCTTCGGCCTTGCCCTTCGGAGCCGCCTTGCGGCGCGGTGCCCGTTTCGGCTTGGCCGCCGGGGCTTCTTCGGCCTGTGCGTCTGCCGCAGGAGCGCCTTCCGTCGGCACGCCGTCGAGCACGGTCACTGCCTCGGCCAGTTCGGGCTCGACCGCAGCCGCTTCGGTATTGGCGTTCACGGCCTTGGCTTTCCTCGGCGCGCGGCGTGCCGGCGTCTTTCGCGCCGGCTTCTCGGCCTGCGCCCCGGTTTCGACGATCTGCGCCTCTGTCACGATTTCGGTTGCCGGCGTTTCCTCGACAGCGGCCTGGGCTTCGAGATCGACGAGCGCCGGATCGATGGCTTCCAGCTCACCTGACTCGGCAGACGCGGCTTCCACGCCCTCGGCCTCGTCGCGGCGATTGCGACGACCGCCGCGCTTGCCGCGCCGGCGCTTCCTGGACTGGCCGTCGGC
Organism: Aquamicrobium sp.; assembly: GCA_047637695.1. GTDB lineage: Bacteria > Pseudomonadota > Alphaproteobacteria > Rhizobiales > Rhizobiaceae > Aerobium. The sequence goes on from JBLJBS010000191.1 coordinate 54,876, forward strand.
GTCTGCCTGCGCCGCTTCCGCGGTCACGTCGGCATCGGTGCCGTCTGCCTGCGCATCGTCGTCCGTCTCGGCGGTCTCATCCGAATCCGTTGCAGAAGGCGCGGCATCCTGCGCTTCACCCTCGGCACCGTCGCGGTCGCGGCCCTTGCGGCGCCGGCGGCGGCGCTTGCGCCGGCGCTGATCGTCGCTTTCGTCGCCGTTGCGGGCTTCCGTCTGGGGCTGGGCCTCCTCTTCGGCATCGTCGGCGTCGTCGACGATGTCCTCAATCTCGTCCTCGACCTCCTCGGGATAGACGGGCGCAGCCGCCGGCACGAAGCCGGCAGGGCGCTCGGCGAAGGCGCCCTTGACGATGGCATAATGCTGCGCGCGCACGCTCTCGTCGGCCTCGACGGTGATGGTCAGGCCAAAGCGATTCTCGAGATCGACCAGCGTCGAACGCTTGTGGTTGAGCACATAGATCGCGGTCGAGATCGGCGTGCGGACGGTAATGTGATTGCGCGAATCCTTGAGCAGGAACTCCTCGATGGCGCGGATGACGAGCAGCGCGACCGAGGATTCGGAGCGCACATGCCCGGTACCGCCGCAATGCGGGCAGACCTGCATCGTCGATTCGAGCACGGAGGCGCGTAGGCGCTGGCGCGACATTTCGAGCAGACCGAAATGCGAGATGCGACCGACCTGGATGCGCGCCCGGTCGTTCTTGAGGCAGTCCTTCAACCGCTTCTCGACCGCGCGATTGTTGCGGTTCTCCTCCATGTCGATGAAGTCGATGACGATCAGTCCGGCGAGGTCGCGCAGGCGAAGCTGGCGCGCCACTTCCTCGGCCGCTTCCAGATTGGTCTGGAGCGCGGTGTCCTCGATCGAGTGTTCCTTGGTCGAGCGCCCGGAGTTGACGTCGATCGAAACCAGCGCCTCGGTCTGGTTGATGATCAGGTAGCCGCCGGATTTCAGCGTCACCTGCGGCTGCACCATCCGGTCTAGCTGCGCCTCGATGCCGTTGCGCGCGAAGATCTGGACCGAATCGCGATAGGGCTGGACCACCTTGGCATGGCTGGGCATCAGCATGCGCATGAAGTCCTTGGCCTCGCGATAGCCCTCTTCACCGGCGACGAGGATCTCCTCGATATCCTTGTTGTAGAGGTCGCGCACCGAACGCTTGATCAACGAGCCTTCCTCGTAGACGAGGGCGGGCGCGGTGGATTTCAGCGTCAGCTCGCGGACATTGTCCCACAGCCGCATCAAATACTCGTAGTCGCGCTTGATCTCCGCCTTGGTTCGGCTTTCGCCGGCGGTGCGCAGGATGACGCCCATGCCCTGCGGCACGTCGAGATCCTTGACCACGTCCTTGAGGCGCTTGCGGTCGGCGGCGTTGGTGATCTTGCGCGAAATGCCGCCGCCACGCGCGGTGTTCGGCATCAGCACGGAATAGCGCCCGGCCAGCGAGAGATAGGTGGTCAGCGCAGCGCCCTTGTTGCCGCGCTCCTCCTTGACGACCTGCACCAGCAGAATCTGGCGGCGCTTGATGACCTCCTGTATCTTGTATTGCTTGCGCTGCGGCCTGCGGCGTTCGTGAACCTCCTCCAGCGCGTCGTCGGCGCCGACGGAGACGACCTCGTCCTCGCCATGGCTGCCGCCATTGTCGTCATCGCCGCCATCATGATCGTCATGATCATCGTCGCCATTGTCCTGCGCGATCTCCTCGGAGATCACGTCAGCGGCGGCGGTTTCCGCCATCACGCCCGGGCCGTCATCATCGTTGTCCGCTGTCTCGGGCAGGGTCGCGATTTCCGCCGCGTCATCGCCGGCGGCCGCATCGTCACCGTCATGGTCAGCGGCCACCGCTTCGGCGTCGTCGCTTTCGCCTTCGGACGAGGCTTCGCCGGTTGCCGCCTTGCGGCCGTCGCTGGCGCGGCCGCGGCCACGTCCGCGGCGGCGTTTCCTGTTGCGGCGCTCCTCGTTTTCCTCGTCCTCGTCATCCTCGGCCTGAGCTTCTTCGGCCTCGGCGCGCAGCAGCGCCTGCCGGTCGGCAACCGGAATCTGGTAATAGTCGGGATGGATTTCCGAAAAAGCGAGGAAGCCATGGCGGTTGCCGCCATATTCGACGAAGGCGGCTTGCAGCGAAGGCTCGACCCGCGTCACGCGGGCCAGGTAGATATTGCCTTTGAGCTGCTTCTTGTTTTCAGATTCGAAGTCGAATTCTTCAATCCGGTTGCCGCGAACGACGACAACGCGTGTTTCCTCCGGGTGGGAGGCATCGATAAGCATTTTGTTGGGCATAATGTCTTGTCTCCCCGGCGTGCGCGGAAGGGCGGGGCTGCGCTGTCGCGCGACCCCGTCGTGCCTTTCCGAAAAGGACGCCGGACGATGGGATGTTCGCTTCGCGCGGCCGGGACCAACCTGCCGCACCGGCCGCGGCCGTGAAGGCGCGGGTGTTTCCGGGCAGGGACATGGTCGGGCTTGCGATCATCGCGCTTTATGCGAACCGTTTCTAAAACCAAGGCCCGCTCCGACGGACCCGCTGATGTGCTCGTACTGAGCCGGCCAGGCCGAAAGCCTAGCCGTTTTCCTCACGCCAGACGCGTTCCGCGCAGCGGAAACGGCCTGCAAGAAAATTCGTCGGAAACACCGCTACCGGATCGGTCGGGCCTCGGAACGCCGCGAGACTGGTCTTCTATGCCTGGGCGAAGAAGCATGCGGCAGGCTTGAACGATCACGATATGAGGGTGATCCAGCATCGCTTTTATGATCTGGCGCAGGCCGTGGCAACCCCGATTTGTTCGCCGGCGGTCGGACGGCACGCTCCGCCCGGTTGCGAATGGCGGAAATCGGCGCGGCGAAAGGGTTGCTTAACCATGGCGCGTTACTTCTCCTTAAGAGTACAATTCCGGTCTTGCCGACCACAAAGCCGACGGGACGTCATGCAGCCGAATCCATCCCGGTTTCGCCCAATTCAGCTTTGCCGGGCAGGGCTGGCGGCAGTCATGTCGTTTCTGGTCGCCGCGATCGCCCTTGCCGGGGCGGCCCACTCTGCGGATATCCTCCAGGTCAGGGACTACAGGATGGCGGGCGACGCCGCCCGGATGCGCATCGTCGTCAATTTCGATCGCGATCCCGAATTCCGCTGGTTCGTGATGAAGGGGCCACATCGATTGGTGATCGATATGCCGGAGGCGGGATTTTTCCTCGCCGATGCCGATATCGCGCCCCGCGGCATGGCCGCCTCCGTCGATTACGGCAATCTCGGATCGGGCCGCTCCCGCATCATCGTTTCCTTCGACGGACCGTTCGCGGTGGAGCGTCTCGAGATTCTCGCCAATGAGAAAGACGAAGGTTTTCGCCTGGTCGCCGACATCGGTGCATCGTCGGACGCGGCGTTCGACAAGGTGATGGCCGAGCAGATCGAGGTGACGGCCTCGACACGCACGACACCGAAGACGGACCGGCTCGGCAATCCTGTGGCGGCGGGAGAGCGGCGTTTCCGGGTGGTCGTCGATCCGGGCCATGGCGGTGCCGACACGGGTGCCGAGGGTGGGGCCGGCACGCAGGAAAAGACCATCACGCTCGCCTTTGCCCTCGAGCTCAAAAAGGAACTTGAAGCCAGCGGCCGCTACGACGTCTTCCTGACCCGGGACCGCGACCAGTTCCTCAGGCTCGACGAGCGGGTGCGAATCGCCCGCAATCACGACGCCGACCTGTTCATCTCAATCCATGCCGACGCGATCCGGCTGAAGAACGTTCGCGGCGCCACCGTCTACACCGTTTCCGACAAGGCTTCCGATGCCGAGGCCGCGGCAAAGGCGATCCGCGAGAACCTGTCCGACCAGATCGAGGGCATAACCGTCGAGGAGGAGCATCAGGAGGTGGCCGACATTCTCGCCGATCTGATTCGCCGCGAGACGCAGAGCTTTTCCATCCGCTTCGCACGCTCGCTGATCGACGAGCTTTCGCCGGCGATTCGCATGATTCCCACCAACCCCCACCGTTTCGCCGGTTTTCGCGTGCTGCGCGCGCCGGATGTGCCGTCGATCCTGCTCGAGCTCGGCTATCTGTCGAACGCCGAGGACGAGGCTCTGCTGCGCGATGTCGACTGGCGGGCTAAGGCCGCCCGCGAGATCGTCGAAGCGATCGATATCTTCGCTTCGGCTCGGCAGGGCGCGACGCAGGGCGCAGGCGGGTGAACCGCTCCGTCTGATGATGCGGATGCGTTACCGCCGCGTCACATGTGTTATTTTATTGCAGGAATCGCAGCGAAGCGCTTTCTTCCCGCCGCAATTTGCCCACAAGGGCGACCGAAAAGGATTGCGGACGCAGAACGGTGCGCGCGCTAGGGCATTCTTTCAGTCGGACGGAATGTCCGGCCTGGTAGAATGTGGCTGGGAAAAGGGCAGGCGCGGCGTCGCTTCGGGTCGCTGACTGGAGTGGGCATGATACGGCTTATCGGATATTTCTTCGGCGTCGGCGTGACGCTGGCGCTCGTCGCGGCGGCGGGTGTTGCCATCTACCTCGCGTCGCTGAGCAGCGATCTGCCCGACTATGAGGTGCTGGCCCGCTATGAGCCGCCGGTGACTACGCGCGTCCATGCCGCCGACGGCGCGCTGATGGGCGAGTTCGCGCGCGAGCGCCGTCTCTATTTGCCGATCCAGGCCATCCCCGACCGCGTCAAGGCGGCCTTTCTCTCGGCCGAGGACAAGAATTTCTATTCGCATCCCGGCGTCGACCTGACCGGCCTTGCCCGCGCCGTCGTCACCAATTTCCAGAATTTCGGTTCCAGCCGCCGCCCGGTCGGCGCGTCGACGATCACCCAGCAGGTGGCGAAGAACTTCCTTCTGACCTCCGACCAGACCTACGAGCGCAAGATCAAGGAAATCGTGCTGTCGTTCAGGATCGAGCAGGCTTATTCGAAGGATCGCATCCTCGAACTCTACCTGAACGAGATTTTCTTCGGCATGGGCGCCTACGGCATCGCCGGCGCGGCGCTCGCCTATTTCGACAAGTCCGTGAACGAACTGACCGTGGCCGAGACGGCCTATCTTGCCGCGCTGCCCAAGGGACCGAACAACTATCACCCGTTCCGCCAGACCGAGCGCGCCATCGAGCGCCGTAACTGGGTCATCGACAAGATGGTCGACAATGGCTACGTCGAGGCGGAAGAGGGCGCGCGGCAGAAGGCGCTGCCGTTGGGTGTCAATCCGCGCCGCACCGGCACCTACCTGTTCGCGGGCGAATACTTCACCGAGGAAGTGCGCCGCGCCATTATTGCCCGCTATGGCGAGGACGCGCTCTACGAGGGCGGCCTTTCCATCCGCACCACGCTCGATCCCGAGATGCAGGTCAAGGCGCGCAAGGCGCTTCAGCACGGCCTGCTGAAATACGACACGCTGCGCGGCTATCGCGGCCCGGTCACCTCGATCGATATTTCGGGCGATTGGGGCGTGCCGCTCGGCGAGGTCGCCCGCCTGTCCGACGTGCCGGAATGGCGGCTGGCGGTGGTGCTGGACGCGGCCAAGGATGGGCTCTCGGTGGGCCTTCAGCCCGGCCGCGAGGTTTCGGGCGTCCTGTCGGCCGAGCGTGCCACCGCGTTCGTCTCAGCCTCTGACATGGGGTGGGCCTTGCGTCACACCGTCGAGGGCCGCCGCGTCAAGGCGGATTCCCCTGCCGAGGTGCTGAAGCCCGGCGATGTCGTCTTCGTCGAGAAGAAGGAAGGCGAGGGCGATGGCTGGCTGCTGCGGCAGGTGCCGGAGGTATCGGGCGGAATGGTCGCCATGGATCCGCATACCGGCCGCGTCCTGGCCATGATCGGCGGTTTCTCGTTCTCGCAGTCGGAGTTCAACCGCGCCACCCAGGCGATGCGCCAGCCCGGCTCTTCGTTCAAGCCGATCGTCTATGCGGCGGCCCTCGACAACGGCTACACGCCGGCTTCCGTGGTGCTCGATGCCCCGATCTCGATCCGCATCGGCAATCAGGTCTGGGAGCCGAAGAACTATGGCGGCGGTGCGGCGGGCCCGTCGACGCTGCGCGCCGGCATCGAGCGCTCGCGAAACCTGATGACGGTGCGCCTTGCCAACGACATGGGCATGACGCTCGTCGCCGAATATGCCGAGCGCTTCGGCATTTACGACAAGATGCTGCCGGTACTGGCGATGTCTTTGGGCTCCGGCGAGACCACCGTGATGCGCATGGTCTCGGCCTATTCGATCATGGCCAATGGCGGCAAGCACATCGTGCCGTCGCTGATCGACCGCATTCAGGACCGCTACGGCAAGACCGTGTTCAAGCACGATCAGCGCGGCTGCGAGGGCTGCAACGCCCAGAGCTGGCAGACGCAGCCCGAACCGGAGCTGGTCGACAATGCCGAGCAGGTCCTCGACCCGATGACCGCCTACCAGATCACCTCGATGATGGAAGGTGTGGTCCAGCGCGGAACCGCCGTGACGCTCGCCGAGCTCGGCCGGCCGATCGCCGGCAAGACCGGAACCACCAATGAGGAGAAGGACGCCTGGTTCGTCGGCTACACGCCCGATCTCGTCGTCGGCCTCTACATGGGCTACGACAAGCCGACGCCGATGGGCAAGGGCTCGACCGGCGGCGGCCTGGCCGCGCCGATCTTCAAGGAGTTCATGGCCGACGTGCTGAAGGACATGCGCCCGGTGGATTTCCGCGTGCCGGAAGGCATGCGCATGATCGCCGTCGACCGCAAGACCGGCATGCAGGCGCAAGCAGGGGCCGGCGGAGCCATCGTCGAGGCGTTCAAGCCCGGCACAGGCCCCGCCGACAGCTATTGGGTCATCGGAATGGACGAAGTCCAGGCGGCGGAGCGTGCGCGCGAATTGTCGCCCTCGGCCAGCGATGCGATCATGCAGGGCGGCGGTGGGCTATATTAGTCGAAGATCAAGCCGCCTGCCTGTTCTTCCTTGCAGCGGTTTACATCCATCGGCGCGGTCCCTATGGTCCGCGCCGATTCATTTCCTAAAGGACAGATGCAGGGCCATGCGCGCCGAAACCGAGACGCTCATCGACGAAATCAGGCAGGCGATAACCCTGCTGAGGAGGCATCTTTGACTGGGATCAGGCCGTAAAGCGACTTGATTACCTGAACTCGCGCGCCGAGGACGCCTCGCTCTGGAACGATCCGCAGGAAGCTCAGAAGCTGATGCGCGAGCGGCAGGGGCTGGAAGATGGCATCAAGGCCGTCACAGAGCTGACGCGTGCGCTCGACGACAATATCGAGCTGATCGCCATGGGCGAGGAGGAGGGCGACCAATCGGTCGTCTCCGACGCGGAAAGCGCAGTCCGTGCGCTGCGCGCCGAAGTTCAGGCGCGGCAGGTCGAGGCGATGTTGTCGGGCGAGGCCGATGCCAATGACACCTATCTCGAGGTCCATGCCGGCGCCGGCGGCACCGAGAGCCAGGACTGGGCCAACATACTTCTGCGCATGTACACGCGCTGGGCCGAGCGCCGCGGCTTCAAGGTCGAGGTGCTGGAAGTGCATGACGGCGAGGAAGCCGGCATCAAGTCGGCGACCATCCTCGTCAAGGGCCACAATGGCTATGGCTGGCTGAAGACGGAATCAGGCGTCCACCGGCTGGTGCGTATCTCGCCTTTCGATTCCAACGCGCGCCGCCACACGTCCTTCGCCAGCGTCTGGGTCTATCCGGTGGTCGACGATTCGATCGAGATCGCGGTTTCGGAGTCCGATGTTCGCATCGACACCTACCGCGCTTCGGGAGCCGGCGGCCAGCACGTCAACACCACCGATTCGGCGGTGCGCATCACCCATATCGCCACCGGCGTCGTTGTCTCCTGCCAGGCCGAGCGCTCGCAGCACAAGAACCGCGCCAAGGCGTGGGAGATGCTGCGTTCGCGGCTCTACGAGGAAGAACTGAAAAAGCGCGAAGCCGCTGCCAACGCCACGGAAGCGTCCAAGACCGACATCGGCTGGGGCCACCAGATCCGCTCCTACGTCATGCAGCCCTATCAGCTCGTCAAGGATCTGCGCACCGGCGTCGAGAGCACCAGCCCCTCCGACGTGCTCGACGGCGACCTCGACGAATTCATGGAGGCGGCGCTGTCGCAACGCATCGAGGGCGGCGCCGGCCAGCCGATCGCCGACATCGACTGATTGGTCGACCGGAAAGCACCGGCGCTTTTCGGATTGCCCGGATGTTCAGGATAAGATGAGGCAGGGCGCGCAAGCGCCTTGCCCTATTTGTCCTTCACCGTCTCCATCGCGACGTATGTCGATGTCTGCGCCACATGCGGCAGGGCCGAGATGCGCTCGCCCAGCACGCGGCGATAGGCGGCGATGTCGCGGGTACGCACTTTGAGCAGATAGTCGAAGCTTGCCGCGATCATGTGGCACTGTTCGATCTCCGGGACGGCGAGCGCCGCCTTGTTGAAGGCGTCGAGCGCCGCCGAGCGGGTGTCCGACAACTTGACCTGCACGAAGGCGACGTGACCTTCACCCATCCGTTCCCGATCGATGATCGCGGCATAGCCTCGAATGTAGCCGTCCCGCTCCAGCCGCCGCACCCGCGCCTGAACCGGCGTTTTCGACAGGCCGACCTTTTCGGCCAGCTCGGCCATGGAAAGTCTTCCATCGCGCGCCAGCGCAGCGAGTATGCTGCGGTCCATCCGGTCTATTTGGTCTTCAGACATATAATATCCAGTGAAAATGAACTAATTTTGGCTTTCTAAATAGATTGTACGGTCCATGAAGTCGAATGGTTTGGTTGCTTCGCCGGAATTCGCCCATGGTAGTGTGGCAACCGAGTTGCACCCCTTTCCCATCCTCATCAGCCGACGGTCCGCCATGCCAACGAACACGCTGGAAACGCTTCGTAATACCATCCGGGAAAACTATCTTCCCGACGAGCAGGCGGCGCTTGTCCGCCTTGTCGGGCTGGCCGGCCTTTCCAGTGAAGCGAGGACCGGCATCTCGACCCGCGCGGCGGGGCTGGTCGAGGCCGTGCGCGGCGCTTCCAAACCCGAGCTGATGGAAATCTTCCTGTCCGAATACGGCCTGTCGACGCGCGAGGGCGTGGCGCTGATGTGCCTGGCCGAGGCGCTGCTG
>JBLJBS010000192.1:0-26900 GCA_047637695.1 Aquamicrobium sp.
GTCGGGGTCGCCCCACCATACGGGGAAATCGGCGTCACGGAAATCGGGATGGAAGCGGTAAACGGCGGCGACATTGACCGTCTCCAGCTTGCGCGCATTCCAGCGCATGGGATTGAGGGTCACCCCGCCATAAATCCAGCAGGTTGTATCGCGCGTGAACAGGTGATTGGGCAGCGGCGGCAGGATGAAGTCCTCAGGCCGCAATACGGGCGCAAATGCGCCTTTCGGCTCGACCGGCAGTTCCGCCTTGTTCATGCCGCCCATGAGGATGAGCGACAGGGCGTCGGCATCCATTTCCATAAGCGCCGCGCGCAGGTCGTCGGCCAAGCCAACGCCGACCGTGTTCTCGTTGATCCGGCGCTCCAGCAGCCAACGGCGTGCCTCGGCGTCCTGCATGGTTTCCGCAAGCGCCTCGCGCAGGAAGACAACCTCGGCGCCGCGATAACGGATGGCATCGACGAAGGTCATATGGTCGACGCGGGCCTGTTTGACCCAAAGTACGTCGTCGAACAGCAACTCATCACAGTTCGAGGGCGTGAGGCGGGCAAGTGCTGCGCCGGGACGGTCGACAAGCACCCGCCGCAACTTGCCCACTTCCGAGTGGACGCCATAGGTGATTGGCATTTTTCTCTCCTTCAGGAAATCAGCGTGGCGATGCTGAGGCTCGCCATGATGATGACGGTCAGGATGACAAGCAGCGGCCACATGAAGCGCAGCCACCGCTCGTACGGCACCCGCCCGATGGCGAGCGCGCCCATGACCACCGCGAAAGTCGGGTTGATCAGGTTCACCAGTCCGTTGGCCGACTGATAGGCGGTAACCACCAGTTCGCGCCCGACATTGGCGAAATCGGCGACTGGTGCCAGGATCGGCATCGACAGCACCGCCAGCCCGGAGGACGAGGGCACGAAGAAGGACATCAGCACTTCGATCCAGTAGATCACATTGATGAAGGCGACCTCGCCGAGACCGGCGACGGACAGTTCGGCCCAGTGCAGGATCGTGTCGCTGATCCGCCCGGCGTCCATGACCACGACGATGCCACGCGCCAGCCCGATGATCAGCGCCACGCCAAGCAGGTCACGCGCGCCGTTGAGGAATGCGTCGACGAACTTTTCTTCGCCCGGCCGTGCAATCAGGCCGATCAGGATGGCTGCAGCGAGGAACAGGCCGCTCATCTCGCCCATCCACCAGCCCCCCTTCAGCACACCCCAGACCATCACAACGAAAGTGATGCCAAAGATCGCAAGCACGATCTTGTGCATGCCGGTGAATGCCAGGGTTCCCTCTTCCTGTCCGGAAAGGAAATGGGCCTCGTTCTCGGCCTTGCGGTCATAGACAATGGATTTTGAGGGATCGCGACGCACGCGCTCCGCATACCGCATGACATAGGCGACGCATGCCAGCCACGTAAGACCGAGAATGATGAGTCGTAGCGTCATACCGTTTGTAAAAGGTACGCCGGCTGCGTCGGACGCAATTACCGTGGCAAAGGCGTTCACCGTCGAGCCGAGCACGCCGACTCCCGCGCCAAGTAGAATAATGGCGACTGCTGTGACGGCATCATAGCCGGCAGCGATCATGATCGGGATCAGCAGTACGTAGAAGGCAAGCGTTTCCTCAGCCATCCCGTAGGTCGTGCCGCCAAAGGCGAACAGCGCCATCAGGACCGGGATCATCCACTTCTCACGGCCTTTCAGCGCAATCATCGCGCGGCTGATGCCTGCATTGATGGCACCGGTTGACGCCACCACTCCGATGAAGCCGCCGATGACCAGCACGAACAGCGCCACATCGATGGCATTGGCCTCATTGGTGGCAGGATCATAAAAACCGGCGATCGGCGCCATAATGACGTCGAAAATACCCTGCGGGTTTGGATCGGTCGGCGCATATGTGCCTTCAATCGGCACTTCGCGATCGAGTGCCGGATTGGTGACACGCTCGTACTGGCCCGCCGGAATAATCCAGGTCAGTGCGGCCACCAGGACAATCAGTCCAAACAAAATCGTAAAAGCAGTAGGGAAACGGTACTTTCTGCTCTGTGCAGTATCGGAAATGGCGCTCATGTCGGCCTCCGTCTGGTTGCACCCTCATCAGGCGTGACGTTCGACAATCGACGCCCCACTGATTAACCATACGGCAGCGCGCAACGGTTTGAATTGACCTGTCTCAAATTGATGCGCTTCATTCGGATTCCACATGATGGGCACCAGTACATGCACACCCCAGCAGAGTGACATGTCACCTCGAAATTTGCCATTCACGGCATGACGCGTGTTGTCGCCAATGAAGCTGCCCCTATCAGGTGCGGGTCAATTCAATTCATCCTTCGCCTGCAACACTCAGATGATGCGTTCCCTAGAAAGCGGCTCAGGTGCCTCACAGGAAGATATTGCACTATCCATACCGCTTGGCCGCTATGCCGAGGGTGAAGATATCGCCAATATGGCGCTGTTCCTGGCAAGTGAAAAATCCGGCTTTGTCACCGGCTCGCAATTCCGCGTCGATGGCGGGATGCTGAGCTAAGAATTTATTGCCAGTAACGAGAACAGCGCATGAAAGCCCCCTGCTCAGCATCTGTTGGCGCATTTACTTTTGTATTGCACGCCGACCAGTCATGCTTTCGATCCTGATCCGGTAGAAAAGATGAGGAGCCGGTGAATGTGTCATAGGCTTAACAGCGCCAGGCTCCCACCAATTCGCATGTCTGCTCAATAATGACCATGCGCGCTCGCGAATATGCTTCCCTCCAATTTGATCTGGCAATTCTTCGTAACGCCCGCAAACGATAACACTTGTCCAGTCATCATGTGCCACCAAGCGATCAACCTGCACACAAACATCTGAATTGGTGCGCATCCATTCGATCTTCTGACCATCAAGAGAAAAACTATAAAGATAGTTTTCATCTAGAGAATACGAAATCGGTACGATGTAAGACTGACCATCCTTTGAGCAACCAAGCCGCCCAATGCGCTCTGAAGAGAGCAATTCAAGACATTCTTCTTGTTTCATTTCTAGGATATTCATGTCACGCCTCCCTCAAGTCAGCCCGTACGATGGAAATTTTACAATTACTAAAAAACACTGCACGAGCCCCCTTGAGAAATTCTGTTCTGGCAATTTAAAGATTATGGCCTCAATCTTGGACATCCGTTTTTAGGCAGGGGGCGGGCGCACAATTCGCACATACACCCGCATCATCCCCCACCACCTGCACTGTTGCCTGTGGAAGATTCATGGAAGCAGAGCAGGCCAATCCGTACCAGCTTGGATCGACACACCCGATACATAATATCACGAAAAACTAAAAAGTGAGATCACTCTGCCCGGCCATACAAAATACTGACACCAATACGGCTAGCCCTGCCCTCCTGTCAGTCCGATGGCAATTTTGATATGAACCATTCCAATACTATACACCACGGGAGAAAGTGTCCGCCGTAGCAGATCAGGGGCCAATTACCGGATGACAATCGAAATTACGCTGGTGCTGGGTATCGCCCTCATCGCCATTGTCCTGTTTGCGACAGAGAAATTGCGAATTGATGCGGTTGCCCTGCTCGTGCTTTCGTCATTGGCCATTCTTGGCCTTGTGACACCCGGCGAGGCTTTAAGTGGCTTCAGCAACCAGGCCACCATTACGGTGGGGGCGATGTTCATCCTGGCTGCAGGGCTTCAAAACAGCGGTGCCCTGTCGGGTATCGGGCGGTTGCTGGGACAGGCAAAGTCGCCCTTTCTGTTTCTGCTTGTGTTATTCGGCGTGCTTGCCGTGGTCGCGCCCTTTGTCAACAACACTGCCGTGGTAGCGGTGTTCATGCCGCTGGTCATCACCTCTGCCGCCAGCATCGGCATGTCAGCCTCCAAGGCGCTTATTCCGTTGTCTTACGTGTCGCAGATGGCGGGTGTCTGCACGCTGGTCGGCACCTCAACGAACCTGCTGGTCAATGCCATGGCCCGCGACCTCGGCCATCCGGGCTTCAGCATGTTCGAATTCACACCGCTGGGCGTGATCTGCTTTGTGGCCGGTTGTATCTATCTGCTGACACTGGGACGATGGCTGCTGCCGGATTCTCGTGCCACCGGGCTGGTCGAACAATATGAACTTGGCAAATACATCACCGAATTGCGCGTGCTACCGGAATCGTCGCTGATCGGCGTCTCGGTTGAAGAAGCAAAGCTCGGGGAAGAATTCGGTGTTTTTGTTCTCGAACTGCTACGGGGCGACAAGAAGGTCTGGTCACCGCGGTCACAGACCCTTGAAGAAGGCGACATCCTGATTGCCCGAGGCGATTGGTCAAAGCTGGATCAGTTGAAAAGCCAGGCCGGGCTGGAGATCAATACCGAATTCCAGCTTAAGGCCCGGACCCTTGAGGAAGGAACCCAGCAGGTTCTGACAGAAGTGCTGATTGCGCCACGGTCGCGGGTTATCGGCAGCACGCTGGGGCTGCTGGATCGCCGTTGGCAGCATAATGCAACGGTATTGGCACTTCACAGGCGCGGCCAGATATTGCGACGCCAGCTACGGGAAGTGCATCTGAATGTCGGTGATGTCTTGCTCATGCTTGTGCCGGAAAAGGAAATGCCGGCACTGCGTAGCGACGCCAATGTCATCGTGCTCAGCGAGCGTGAGGCGGAGCGTCCTGCTGGCTGGCGTGCGCCCTTTGCCCTTGCTGTCATGGCACTGGTGATCAGCATATCTGCCATCGGCTGGGCACCGATTGCCATTACCTCGCTTATTGGCGCCGTGGCGATGACGCTGGCTGGCTGCCTCGAAGCTGACGAGGTCTATGACGCTATCGACTGGCGCATCATTATTCTGCTCGCCGGTCTGTTGCCGCTGGGGATCGCAATGTCCCGGAGCGGGGCAGCCGAGTTCATCGTCGCCAACTCCATCGGTCTGGTTAGCGATTCCGGCCCGCTGGTGGTGCTGGCGGTGCTTTATCTGATGGCGCTGTTTTTGACCGAATTCATGAGCAATGCCGCCGCAGCCGTCCTGCTGACGCCGATCGGCATGTCCACCGCCGCCATGCTGGGCGTCGATGCCACACCTTTTCTGATCGCGGTGACTTTTGCTGCCTCAACGAGTTTTGCAACGCCGGTGGGCTATCAGACTAATACCATGATCTACAGCGCCGGCGGCTACAGATTCACGGATTTCATCAAGGTTGGCCTGCCGCTGAATCTGCTTTTCTGGGTACTGGGGGTCGCTTTCATTCCTGTGTTCTGGCCTTTCTGACCTTTGCCAGTCAGCGGTCATACGATCAAAGATCCACCGAGTTCTGCGGCTCTTGCGAGTGCCAAGGTGAAGCCGTTCAGTGAAATGACAGTGCCACTTCCTGTCCACTGTCATTTGCACTTGCCTTAAGCGCCAGCCAAGGACGCATGTACTGCGGATAAAGCCCAGGCGGTGGATGTCGGTATCGTCATCATCAAGCTAACCGCTATCGCGCCGCGCCGCCTCGGGGAGGAGGTTGAAGCATGAACTTTTCAAATCTTCGTTCGGTCCGACGATCGGAAGAAGAAAGCCCACCCGTCAGGGAAGCAGGTGTAGCGCAATCTGCGCAATCTCGTCGTCAGAAACGCCTGCGATCCGGCCCCGCCATCGAGGCGTACGCGGACGACGATGTTGCGCCGGCCGAAATCCGCCGTCGCCTTCAGCACGACGGAAACGAAGTGGTCCCGCAGCACCGGGACTTAGAGCCCCTAACAAAACCGCTCCGTTGCTCTGAAGCATATGATTGCGGCTGCGATGACGAGGAATGCTCGATAGAGATCGGCATGGCGTTCATAGCGGACGATCAGTCGCCTGAACTGGTTGATCCATGCGAACGTCCTCTCGACGACCCATCGGTATTTTCCAAGGTGGCTGCTGCTTTCGACGCCTCGTCTTGCGATGCGGGGCGTGATGGAGCGGGCGCGCAGGTCGCGGCGGCAGCGGTCGAAGTCGTAACCCTTGTCTGCGTGAAGCTTGGCGGGCCGTTTGCGGGGCCGACCGCGCTTCTGGCGTACGGGATGGATGGCATCGGCGACATCGGTCAGCGCCATGCTGTCGTGGCGGTTGGCTCCCGTCAGGACGACTGCGAGAGGGATGCCGGTGCGGTCGACCATGATGTGGCGCTTGGTACCCGGCTTGCCGCGATCAGTCGGGTTCGGGCCTGTCGCGTCGCCCCCCTTTTGGCGGGGACGGATGAGGCATCGATGGAGGCCCGCGACCAGTCGATCTGACCTGCGAGATTCAGTCGGTCGAGCATGTGGCGGTGGATCTTGTCCCACAAGCCTGCGTCCTGCCAGTCGCGCAGCCGTCGCCAGCAGGTCATACCCGAGCAGCCCGCAACCTCGGACGGCAGGCGCTCCCACGGTATACCCGTATAGAGCACAAACAGGATGCCGATCAGCGCATCGCGGGCTGCAACCGGCGCCGCCGCTGCCATGTTCCCCAACGAAGCGAAGGGGGCAGTGAGTGGCGAGGCTC
This sequence comes from Aquamicrobium sp., assembly GCA_047637695.1. Taxonomy (GTDB): domain Bacteria; phylum Pseudomonadota; class Alphaproteobacteria; order Rhizobiales; family Rhizobiaceae; genus Aerobium. The sequence goes on from JBLJBS010000192.1 coordinate 6,479, forward strand.
GCCCTCCTACCGGTCATGATCCCGAAGCCGATGCTGCCGAGAAGCTGTTCAAGGAGGATGCGACCCAGTTCGACGCGAAGCCGGTTGAAGATTTCATGTCGGGGTTCGCTCAATCGGCAATCGCAGACGGAGACATAGAGCGCGCGCATGAATTGGAGGCGGCAGGCGAGGCGCTGGTGGCTGATTTTCGGGCGGCTGGCGCGTCATCCGATGACGTGCGCGAGGCGCTGGACATCATGCGCGAGCATCAGGGCAACACGGTCGCAGGGCCAGTTTCAGCCGAAAAGCTGGAAGCGGCCTACGTCTCCACCATGGCCGTTCTGGCTGACGATGGCGTTACCGACGCCGATTTTAATGCAGCGCGGGCGTTCATTAGCGATCTCGAAATGATTGCTCCCGGCACGATCCAGTCGCTTGAAGCGACTGGCGCGGGGAACGATCCAAGGTTAATCCGCAAAGCCATATCCGAGGCAAGGCGTCGTGGCTATCGCTGAGATTGCCTTGTTCGCGCTTGCCCTCGCGACCCTCATGGTAGCTGCATGGCCGATCCCCTGACCGCATGTCCCTGCTGCAAGCAGCCGCTTGCTGTGCCGCCACTTGCCGAACTGACCGAACGGCTCGACGGGCACGCGCACGCCGTTGCTGTGCTGCGAACAGCATGGGCGGCGCGCGGCCTGCCGGTGACGGCCATGGCCTTGTTCGACGCGATCTATACCGATGATCCTGACGGCGGGCCTTCCCAAGCTCGCATGTATCGCGATCTGCGCGAGGCCGTCACCAATCTGAATGATGCGCTGGGGCGCAGCGGCGTTATCGTGCTGTACGATGGCCGCGCAAAAGGCTGGCGGCTGGAAATCCTCGAAGGAGACGCGGGTGATCTCATGCCCCTGCTGCCACAGGCCGTCACGCGATCCTGACGTTGTTGCGGTCGGCTTGGCCATCGGGGCAACCCGGCTTGAGCGCCGCCTGCTTGAAGCTGTCTGGCGTGGAAAGGGCGCGCCGGTTTCCACTGCCGTGATGGTCGGGGCGATGTATCGCGACTGCGACATGCCCAGCGATCCGGCCACCGGCTTCAAGGTCACGCTTTGTCATCTGCGCAAGAAGTTGCGTGGAACCGGGTACAAAATCGAGAATGTCGGCTATGCGCAGGGTTACAGGCTGAAGCTCGCAGCCTGAACGCCGGGGTCGCTGCCGCATTGGGCTGAGAAACGCTGATCGGCAGTCTGCCTTGGCGGCGAAACCGCACCATCTGTTGCCGGTGGCAGTCGCGATGACGGAACATCACAACCAGACAGCACGGGCGATCTTGTCACGGGTTCAATCCCGATAAAGTCGCCGCGCAAGCGCTGTGGAATTTATGGCAGCGATGGGGAGCGGTCAAATGTTGCGGCCCGGCGCATCGTCGTTGTGATTTTGTCCACATGCGCGCCGCGCTGCTGTAGGCCCCTGCCGGTCTTGTTGATCTGATGGGGCATTATGACCGACGATGAGGAAATTGTAGCGCTGGGGCCGCTACTGGACGAAGCCGTGAAGATCGCGCGGGAACGGATGGCGGCGATACCTGCTGGCATCCCTGTTACGGCAGAGGATCAGGAAATCAGGGAAGCGAGCGCGGTGCCGGATGCGATAGCTGCACGCATCATGTCTCTGTCGGCCAATTCGGCGGAAGGCGCGGCAGTGAAGGCGAAGGCGGAGGCGTGGATCGATGGGGTTCCATCGAAGTGAAGAAGGTGGGCTGTAGGGTGGACTATCTCCACCTTATTTCCCGTAGGATACTGATTTTATTATACTATTTAAAGCGGAATGGTGCCCAAGGGCGGAATCGAACCACCGACACTACGATTTTCAGTCGCATGCTCTACCAACTGAGCTACTTGGGCATGCCGGGAGAAGAAATCGATGTCGAGTTCCTCAACGCCGTTGGCGGTGTTGGTGATCCGCCGGAAGCGCGTGGGTTATAGCACGAGATTTGCCCCTGTCCAGCCAGCGAGCGGGCGTTTCTCAGCTTTTTCGCAGAGTTTCGGCTAAAGGACGAACCCGCCGCCCGCAGTACGATCCGGGCGCGCCCGACAAGCAGGCGATCTCACTCTATCTCGTTGTTCGACAGGGATATTATATCACAAACGGATCGCTTGCCGGGACGGGTCAGTCGCCATTCGGGCCCGGCGTCTCGTCATCCTCGGTCGCGGGGATGGCGTAGGTTCCCGACAGCCAGCGATTGAGATCGAGAGCCTTGCAGCGCGGCGAGCAGAACGGATAGTCGGCCCGCGAAGACGGCTTGCCGCATTCGGGACAGGGACGCCTGGGCCGCAGCGGCGTGACGTTGCCGGCAGGATTTTCAGGGGCGGCAGCGCTTTCAGGGCCGGCCGGATTGTCCGCGTCCGCCATGCTCACACCCTCGCGCCGGCGTGCCAGCCGGGGTGAACCTTGTAGCCGTCCGATGTCAGCAGGCCGACCGTCTCATAGAGCGGCAGGCCGACGACACCCGAATAGGAGCCGACCATCTTGACGACGAAGGTCCCGGCCAGTCCCTGCACGGCATAGCCGCCGGCCTTCCCGCGCCATTCGCCGGAAGCGAGATAGGCTTCAAGTTCCTCGCGCGACAACCGCTTGAAGCGCACGCGCGTTTCCGACAGGCGCTGGCGCACCTTTCCTGTCGGCGTGATCAGGCAGACGCCGGTGTAGACCCGGTGCGTGCGGCCCGAGAGCAGCTTCAAGCAGTTAGAGGCCTCGTCGGTCGTCTCGGCCTTGGGCAGGATGCGCCGGCCGACCGCGACCACCGTATCGGCGGCGAGGATGAAGGAGCCGGATTCTTCCGCCCCGTCCCGCCTCAGCCCGTCCAGCGCCTTGTCGGCCTTGGCGCGCGAAAGCCGCTTGGCGAGCGAGCGCGGATGCTCGGCGCGCAGCGGCGTTTCGTCCATGTCGGCGGGATAGAGCCGGTCGGGTTCGATGCCCGCCTGCTGCAAAAGCTCGATCCGTCTCGGCGAGGCCGAGGCAAGCACCAGCTTTCGGGAGGCATCCATCGCAGATCCGTCGGCAAAAGGCGGCGCGTGCCGCTACTTGAAGCGATAGGTGATGCGGCCCTTGGACAGGTCGTAAGGCGTCATCTCGACCAGAACCTTGTCGCCCGTCAGCACGCGAATGCGGTTCTTGCGCATCCGCCCCGCCGTGTGCGCGATTATCTCATGTTCGTTTTCGAGCTTCACCCTGAACATCGCATTCGGCAACAGTTCAGTGACAACGCCCGGAAACTCCAGTACTTCTTCCTTCGGCATCCGATACCTGTCTTGGATTATGATCCGCAGCCGCCCCGGCCGCAGATTTGCGCGGAACCTATATGATTGCGACGGCTTTGTGAACACGCTTATTCGCGTATCGTTCACGCTGTGTCGGCGAACCGTTCGGCAATGCGCGCGGCAAGCCTGTCGCGCACGTCGCGATAGGCGTCCATGATGCGCTCGCGCGTGCCGGTGGCGATCGAAGGATCGGCGGTCGGCCAATATTCGACGTCCACGGCGAGCGAGCGCGTGAGTTCCAGCGCGGCATGATGCGCTTCCGGAGCCAGCGTGACGATCAGGTCGAAATAGATGTCCTCGAGGTCGTCGAGCCGCTGCGGCTGGCGCGCGCCCAGCGACAGCCCTTTCTCCGCCAGCACCGCATCGACGAACGGGTCGCGCTGGCCGGCGCGGACGCCGGCGGACGCGAGGAAGGTTCCGGCCGGCACCTTTTCACGCGCCAGCACCTCGGCCATCGGCGAGCGGATGGCGTTCATGCCGCACAGGAACAGGATCGAGCGGGGAGCGCGGACGCCCGACACCAACGCCTCTCAGCCTTTCCAGTGCAGCACGCAGACCAGCGTGAACAGCCGCCTGGCAGTGTCGAAATCGACATCGATCTTGCCGGCCAGACGGTCCATCAACGTCTGCGAACCTTCATTGTGCAGGCCGCGTCGGCCCATGTCGATCGCCTCGATCTGCGACGGCGTCGAGGAGCGGATCGCCTCGTAATAGCTCTCGCAGATCAGGAAATAGTCCTTCACCACGCGGCGGAATGGCGTCAGCGACAAGATGTGCGTCACCACGGGCTCGCCGCTCTCGCGCGAGACCGCGAAGACGAGCCGCGCTTCGGCCAGCGACAATCGCAATTTGTAGGGACCGGCCCCGGCATCGCCGACCGGACGGAACGAGTTCTCCTCGATCAGGTCGAAGATCGCCACCGCGCGCTCATGCTCGACATCGGGCGTCGAGCGGCCGATGGACTCGTCCAGCTCGACATCGATCAGGCGGGCACTGGCGTCCGGCTGGCCCATCGCGCCTCAGCCTTCCAGATTGAGCCGGATGGCGACGGACGCGGCGTGGCCGTCGAGGTTTTCCGCCCGGGCCAGCGCGATCGCCGATGGGCCAAGCGCGCGCAGCTGTTCCGGCCCGAGCTTGAGCAGCGAGGTGCGCTTGACGAAATCCAGCACCGAAAGGCCCGATGAGAACCGCGCCGAGCGCGCCGTCGGCAGCACATGGTTGGAGCCGCCGACATAATCGCCGATCACTTCCGGCGTGTGCCGACCGAGGAAGATCGCGCCGGCATTGCGGATGCGGGGCAGGAACGATTCGGCATCGTCGACGGCGAGCTCGAGATGCTCGGCCGCGATGCGGTTGGCCAGCGGCACGGCTTCGTCGAGGTCCGGTACGAGGATGATCGCGCCAAAATCGCGCCAGCTGGCGGCGGCGGTCTCTCCGCGCGGAAGGCGGGCGATCTGGCGTTCGACCTCGGCCTCGACGGCGGCGGCGAGCCCCGTATCGTCGGTGATCAGGATCGATTGCGCGGCGGTATCGTGCTCGGCCTGGGCGATCAGGTCGGCGGCCAGCCATGCCGGGTCGTTGGCGCCGTCGGCAATGACCAGCACCTCCGACGGACCGGCGATCATGTCGATGCCGACCGTGCCGAACACCCGGCGCTTGGCCGCCGCGACATAGGCATTGCCCGGTCCGACGATCTTCGCCACCGGGGCGATGGTTTCGGTGCCATAGGCAAGTGCGGCGATCGCCTGCGCGCCGCCGACACGATGGATCTCGGAGACGCCGGCAAGCCGCGCCGCCGCCAGCACCAGCGGGTTCAACTCGCCGCGCGGCGACGGCACGGTGATGACGATGCGCTCGACGCCGGCGACCCTGGCCGGCACGGCATTCATAAGCACGGAGCTGGGATAGCTGGCCGTGCCGCCGGGCACGTAGAGCCCGACCGCCTCGATCGCGCTCCAGCGCGAGCCGAGCTCGACCCCGAGCGCATCGGTGTAACGGTCGTCCTTCGGCATCTGGCGCGCATGGTGGCTGTAGATCCGCTCATGGGCGAATTCGAGCGCCTTGAGCGTGTCGGAATCGACGGCGGCCATGGCCGCGTCGATCTCGGCCTCGGCGATTCTGATGCCTGCCTTGCCGAGATCGAACCCGTCGAAGCGGGCGCTGTAGTCGATCAGTGCCGCGTCGCCTTCGGCGCGCACCCGGGCGATGATGTCGCGCACGGTGGCGTCGACATCTTCCGAAACCTCGCGCTTGGTGGCGAGAAAGGCCGCGAAGCGGGCTTCGAAATCGGGATCGGCGCGATCAAGTCGCAACGGCATGGCGGGCGCTTCCTCAGCTGTTGTGACGCGGGCGCGAGGCGGCTTCCCAGGCAGCGCCGAGATCGGCCAGCCGCGCCTCGATGAAGTCGACATCAAGGCGGACCGCGGCATTGCCGGAAAAGACCAGTTCCACCGTGCCGGCCGGCGCTTCCGCGCCCGGAACGAAGCGGACGGCGAGCAGCGACAACACTTCCTCCGGCTTGTCGCGGAGAATTCCGACGGTCCTGACCGCGCGCACGGCCTCGAAATGCAGCGCGCTGCGGCGGCGCTCATTGTTCCTGCGCAGCAGGCCGGCCTTGTTTTCCCAGACGAAGCGATTGGCGGCGGCGACGAACCGCCGCTCCGACGGATGCCATGAAAGATCGCCGACCTTCATCACCGCGTCCTGCACATGGGCGGACACGACCGAAAGATCCTGCTCGTCGAGGGCGATTAGCTTGAGCTGCGACATGGCCGATGCATTATCCGGAAGACCGGGACGAATTCCTACCCGGTGTTATGCCGTCTTTGTGTGCGGCGCAACTGAAAGAGGGATAGTGAGTAGGGAGTGGTGAAGAGGATTTGGTAAGGAGCCGGGTACAGGGTGCAATCGCCCCCGGTTGCTCCACTACTTCCCTACTCACTATTCCCTATTCACTTCTTCCTACTCGCTCAGCCGCTCCACCAGCGCGCCGCAACCCGACAGCTTCTCTTCCAGCCGCTCGAAGCCGCGATCCAGATGATAGATGCGGTTGACGGTGGTTTCGCCTTCCGCCGCCAGACCGGCGATCACCAGCGACACCGAGGCACGCAAATCCGTCGCCATCACCGGCGCGCCGCGCAGCCGCTCGACGCCGTCGATGATGGCGGTCTGACCGGCAAGCGTGATCTTCGCACCGAGCCGCGCCAGCTCTTGCACATGCATGAACCGGTTCTCGAAAATCGTTTCCGTGATGTGCGAACGCCCCCGAGCCCGCGTCATCAGCCCCATGAACTGCGCCTGGAGATCGGTCGGAAAGTCCGGAAACGGCGCGGTGGTGATATCCACCGGGCGGATGACCCCGCCCTTGCGGCGCACGCGGATGCCGTTGTCGAGACGGATCACCTCCGTGCCCGCCTGCTCGATGGCCTGAAGCCCGGCCTCCAGCAGATCCGCCCGCGCGCCTTCGAGGATGACGTCGCCGCCGGTCATCGCCACCGCCATGGCATAGGTGCCTGTTTCGATGCGGTCGGGGATCACTTGGTGCGTCGCTCCTGAAAGCGAGGCGACACCGTCGATGACGATGGTTTTCGTACCCGCCCCGGAAACTTTCGCGCCCATCGCGTTCAGGCACTCGGCAAGGTTGACGACCTCCGGTTCGCGGGCGGCGTTTTCCAGCACCGTCTGCCCCCTGGCCAGCGTCGCCGCCATCATCAGCACATGGGTGGCGCCGACCGAGACCTTCGGAAAAACATAGCGATTGCCGACAAGCCCCTTCGACGCGCGGGCGTCGACATAGCCCTGCTCGATGTCGATCTCGGCGCCGAGCGCACGCAGACCGTCGATGAAGAGATCGACCGGCCGGGTGCCGATGGCGCAGCCGCCCGGAAGCGACACCCGCGCCACGCCCATCCGCGCCACCAGCGGCCCGATCACCCAGAACGACGCCCGCATCTTCGAGACAAGCTCGTAGGGCGCAGTGGTGTCGACGATGTTGCGCGCCGTGAAGTTCATAGTCCGGGAATAGGCCGACCCTTGCGCCTCGCGGCGGCCATTGACCGAATAGTCGACGCCATGATTGCCGAGGATGCGTGTCAACTGCTCGACATCGGCAAGATGCGGAACATTGTCGAGTGAAAGCGTTTCGTCGGTCAGCAGCGAAGCGATCATCAACGGCAGGGCGGCGTTCTTGGCGCCGGAAATCGGGATCGACCCGTTCAACTCGTTTCCGCCGACGATCCTGATGCGATCCATGCGCTGTTCCTCTGCCGGCTTGCCGGCCTGCCTGTTCAACCGAAGCCGGTTCGTCTAGCCCGGCCGATGACTGCGATCAATGACGTTGTTGGCGAAAGCAGGGCGGTACCGCCATTGGCCGGCCTATTACCCCTCGCCGTCCCCGCCCGGGTCGCCCCCATCCGGGTCGCCATCGGAGACGTCATCCACGCCGGTTCCGGCCAGCCCTTCCGGCCGCCGGTCGGCCTCGCCCGCCCGACGCGAGCGCGCCTGCGCCTTGCGCCGCTGGAGATTGGCCCGAAGCTGCTCGGCGAGCTTCGCTTGACGACCGTCGCCGCCGCGCCCGCGCGGGGCAGCCTGTTCGGAACCGTCTTTATTCTTTGTCGTCATGCGGAACAAAATCCGGATGAAAGATCATAGTCCGTTTCAGCGAGCCATATCAGAATGCCGGGCCGGCACCAAATTGTTCAAACCGGGCGGCAACGCCGCGTTTCGACCTTGCCCTGCCGGGGGCGGCAGCTTAAATGTCCGCGCTCAGGGGGCGATTAGCTCAGTTGGTAGAGCGCTTCGTTTACACCGAAGATGTCGGCGGTTCGAGTCCGTCATCGCCCACCAAACTCCATAACTACAACCGTCGAAGCTTTTTCGTTGCCCCGTTCGGGTCGCGAACTCGCACAGCCTGCGCTGCGGGAAAAGAGATGCCCGCACGAGGCGGGCATCGATGTATATCTGAAAAGAAAGCAAGGGCGAGTTCGCCACGCTTTCATCGCGTTCAGCGCTTGCGGCCCAGCCCGGTCTTCTTGGCAAGGGCGGAACGCGCGGCGGCGTAGTTGGGTGCCACCATCGGATAGTTCGGCTCCAGGCCCCACTTCTCGCGATACTGCTCCGGCGTGAGACCGTAATGCGTCATGAGGTGACGCTTGAGCGACTTGAACTTCTTTCCGTCCTCGAGGCAGACGATATAGTCGTCGAAGATCGAACGCTTGGGATTGACAGCCGGCTTCTGCTTTTCGACGGGCGCCTGCTCAGGCACGCTGCCGACCCGGCCGAGCGCAGCATGAACCTCCGCGATCAGATTGGGCAGTTCGGCGGCGGGAACCGGATTGTTGCTGACATAAGCGGATACGAGGTCTGCCGTCAGCTCGAGAAGAATATCCTGGTTTGTCGTCGGTGTTTCGGAATTGTCCATGAATAGGGCCCTGATGCTGAATAACTGGAACAGGTCGAGAATTTCGCCTGGGCGGCGGCACCGGCGCTTGTTGATCGCGCATCTGATTCACACAGCCGCGACATCAATGATTCCGATTACGTAACATGTCAATTCAATCCGTATAAAAAAGTAAAACAGATGGCGCATCCGGACTAATCTATATTTATCTGTCCAGGCACGAAGGCTCGAATACTATCTATATTATAAATTGCTCAATTACAAAATACAACTGAAGGTTTAAGCGACGTCTACTTGAAATAGCAGGAACGCGTGCATGATGGGCATTCCCGTGGTTTGGGGACACGGAAGCCATCCCAGCGCTGCGCCTGAAAAGCCGACACGATCTTTCAGTCGATACTCGATCTGCCGGCGGCTGAAGGCATCACAGTGGCGAAAGCCATTCGGCGGACATGGCTCACCCTGCCCGGCAAAGCACCTCGGGATGAATGTCCCGAGGCGCTCGAAACGGATGTGGCGGGGGACAAAGGGTTCTGGCCTGCAGGTCGTCAGCATTGACACGGCAAGGGGCCCCGTCGTCCTGGCGAGCGACGCGTTCCATCTCTACGCCAACCTGCTCGACGGCCTTCCCTTTCCCATCGTGCACGACATCGGCCAGATGATGGAGGGGTGGCGAGAGCTTCTCGCCCTCACCGGCGATCTCGCGCATCTCGTGCCCGGTCACGATCCCCTCGTCCGCGAACTTTACCCGTCACCGTCGGAGAACTGGCCGGCATCGTCAGCGCCCTCCACGAGGAACCCCGTTTCCACCCGATATTCGAGACCGCCTCGCGCAGCCGCGGCTGAATTGTCGCCAACGCCGGTTCTGAGGAAAGGAGGGCTTCAAAACGCAAGAAAGCCCGCAGATGCGGGCTTCCTGAAATCCGCCGGATGGTGGAGCTGAGGGGGATCGAACCCCTGACCTCGTCATTGCGAACGACGCGCTCTCCCAGCTGAGCTACAGCCCCATCCAGCGGATGCGCGCATTTAAGAGCGGCGTGCGCGCCTGTCAAGCAGCCGATCGGGCCATGCGTGCCATAGTCCCAAAAATACCGGGAATATCCTGAGCCGGGGAATGGCTGGGCGAATGGCAGGGCCAGCCGCCGCGTCGGCGCGCGGTGACGGACGCAAAACGCGACCGCCGATTTCAGCGCCGGAGGCCGCATTTCGCAAGCTTGTTTGAACTAACGCAAAGCAGCCGCAGCGGTTTCGTAGGCATTGAACCTCCCACGCTTTTTGACCGCCCGACGCATCGACCGGCCCTGAGCGCTCAGGGAAAAATCCGACATCATGGTTTCGCGAGGCCCAACGGTGACAACCCAGAACTCCCGCCAACGCCCGCCGCTCGAGGGGGGCGCGCAGGTCGGATCGCGCCCTGCCCCCTCTTCCATCGACGAAGTCCCGTTCGAGGTCGAGGAACTGTTCTTCTCCAGAACCGACGCGCGCGGACGCATCCTCGCCGGCAACGACGTGTTCCAGCGCGTCAGCCGCTATTCGTGGAACGAGATGATGGAGCGGCCGCACAACATCATTCGGCATCCGGACATGCCCCGTGCCGTCTTCTATCTGCTGTGGGACAGGATACGTGCCGGCCTGCCGGTCGGCGCCTACGTCAAGAACCGCGCCAGCGACGGCCGCTATTATTGGGTATTCGCGGTCGTCACCCCCATCGAGGACGGCTTTCTTTCGGTTCGCCTGAAACCCGAAAGCGCCCTGTTCAAGGCGGCTGCGCACCTCTACGACGCCATCCGCCGGGACGAACTCGCCAGCCAGTGCAAGCCGGCCGAAAGCGCGCATCTCCTGCTTGAGAAGCTCGCCGCCGCCGGCTTCTCCGACTACCCGGCTTTCATGGCCAGCGCACTGGCCAACGAGATCAGGCAGCGCGACGCCGCCCTCGGCCGTCCCGCATGGCCGTCGCTCGTTCACTTCGAGGAACTGGTCGGGTCGGCGGCGGTCCTGCAGAAAACCGCCGAAGGCATGCTGGAACTGAGCTCGGCCTTTCGCTACACGCCCGGCAATTTGCGCATCCAGGCATCCAGGATGGGCGAGGAAGGCCGGGCGATCAGCGAAATCTCGACCAATTACGGCCGCATCTCCGATGCCATCGTCGACAATCTGCGGCTGCTCCATTCATCGGCGCAGGAAGTCTTCGCCTCCGTCAATGACGGCCTTTTCCTTGCCTGCACCGCGCGGCTTCAGGAGGAAACCGCCGACTTCTTCGACACCGAGGCCGCTGCCAAGGGCGAGCCTGCCGGCGAAGAGGCAGGCCGGCTGCTGCGGCAGACAGAGGATTACAAGCTGCTCGCGATCGAGAAGTTCGAGCACATCAAGGCGCACATCCGGCGTTTCTTCAGCCTGACGGGCGATATGAAGCGTCTGTGCTCGGCGCTCGTCGCCGTCCGCGTCATGGGCAAGGTCGAGAGCGTCAACATGTATCGCGGCATCTTCGCCGAACTGATCGGCGATCTGGAAAAGGGCCAGGAAGCGCTCTCCTCCGGCCTTTCCGACATCTGGAGCATCAACAGCCGGATCAAGGGCAGCATCCGCCACATCGACGGCCAGCGATGAGCCGCCGCGTTCGGCCTGATGCGCAAAGCCGGTCAGTCTTCCGGCTGCTCCTCGGCGATGTGGCTTGCCATGTCCGACAACATGTCGCTGACATGCTCGTCCGCCAGCGCATAGAACACCTGCTTCGAGCGCCGCTCGCCCCTGACCAGACGCGCTCCGCGCAGCAGGCGCAGATGATGGCTGACCAGCGACTGAGACAGGCCGAGCCCGTCGGCGATGTCGCCGACGGCTTGCGGCCGCGCCATGCAGGAAAACAGGATCCTCAGCCGTGTCGGGTCGCCGAGAAGGCGGAAGGTCTCGGCCAGTATCGTCGTGTCCTGCGGCGACAGCGGCGGGACGTCCCTGGCCTTCCCCTCCCCGGTCATTGCCGGCCTCCCGCCGCATGAGAATGTCCATGGTCGTGATCATGGCCTTCTTCCCGGCCTGATGACGCATCTGGCGACAGGCTGCATCCTGCCCGGCAGCTTCCCTCGTCTTCCGGCCAGTCGATCGCGATGGTGGCATGATCGACCCCGAAGCGCGACAGAAGTTCCTGCTCGACCGCCCTGACCACCAGACGCGCATCGGCCCCGGCCACGGGCCGGACATGAAGGGTGGCCAGCGCCCGGCCGGAGGTGATGAGCCATACATGGACATGGGAAACGGCGGCGACGCCGGCAACGGTCTGGGTCAGGTGGCGCTCGATTTCCTGCGGCGCGACATTGTCCGGCGCACCTTCCAGCAGGATATGCAGCGATTTCGACAGAAGCTTCCAGGCGCTGCGCAGGATGAGCACCGAAACGAGGACCGAGAGGATCGGGTCGATCGGCGTCCAGCCGGTGAAACGGATGACCAGCGCGGCGGCGATCGCCCCGACCGAACCGAGCAGATCGCCCATGACGTGCAGCGCCGCGCCCTTGATATTGACGTGCTCGGTATCGCCGCGCGTCAGGAGCCACAACACGAAGATGTTGACGGCAAGGCCAACCACCGCAACCGCCAGCATCGGCCCGGACAGGATCTCGATTGGCTGGCGGAAACGCTCCACCGCCTCGTAGACGATCCAGATCACGATGGCGAACAATGTGATGGCATTGATGAAACCGGCGATGACCTCGAAACGGGCATAGCCGAAGGTTCGTCTGGCATCGGCCGCCCGGCGGCCGAAACGGAAGGCAAAATAGGCAAGCGCGAGCGCGGCCGCGTCGGTCAGCATATGGCCGGCGTCGGCGAGCAGCGCCAAAGACCCCGACAGGATGCCGCCAACCGCCTCGACGATCATGAACGAGAAGATGACGAAGAAGGCGAAGAGCACCTTGCGCTCGTTGCTCGCGCTCACCGAAGGGACGTGGGAGTGGTCGTGATCGTGGCCCTCATGGTCGTGGGCGTCGTGGTCGTGCGTGGGATGGGAATGCGACATGGTCGGCTCTCAGGCAAATATCGATTACATATGAATATGTGTTCATATGTAATGAGTCAAATTCTTATTCCCCGCAGGGGCAATCGCGATGCGAACCCGACAACAGGCCGGCTTTCCCCGCCGATCCGCGTCCCCGGGGCATTGATCCGCGGCCGCGCTATGGTAGACGTGAAATCTATCTTTACGGGACCTGTGACGATCCTGCCGGGCGGCCTTTTCGCCCCGATGACAAGAGACGGCTTGCGCCCGCGCCGCCGCCAGAGTCAGGCCAGAGTCAGGATTGTCGCCGGCCCGTCGCCGCACGAGGATACCGCCATGCCGTACAACGAACGTTCGAAGCACATCACGCAAGGGGTGGCCCGCTCACCGAACCGGGCGATGTATTATGCGCTGGGCTATGAGAAGGCCGACTTCGACAAGCCGATGATCGGCATTGCCAACGGCCATTCGACCATCACGCCCTGCAATGCCGGGCTACAGCCTCTTGCCGACGCCGCCGTCGCCGCCATCAAGGCGGCAGGCGCCAATCCGCAGACCTTCGGCACGCCGACCATCTCCGACGGCATGTCGATGGGCACGGAAGGCATGAAATATTCGCTGGTCTCACGCGAGGTCATCGCCGACTGCGTCGAGACTTCAGTGCAGGGCCAGTGGATGGATGGCGTGCTGGTTCTGGGCGGCTGCGACAAGAACATGCCCGGCGGCATGATCGGCATCATCCGCGCCGACGCGCCGGCGATCTACGTCTATGGCGGCACTATCCGGCCCGGACGCTGGAAAGGCGAGGACCTGTCCATCGTCTCGGCGTTCGAAGCCGTCGGCGCGTTCATGGCCGGCGACATGAGCGAGGAGGATTTCGAGGGCATCGAGCGCAACGCCTGCCCGACCACCGGCTCGTGCGGCGGCATGTACACCGCCAACACCATGAGTTCCTCGTTCGAGGCGCTCGGCATGTCCCTGCTCTATTCGTCGACCATGGCCAGTCCCGACGCCGAAAAGCTCGACAGCGCCGCCGAATCCGGCCGTGTGCTGGTCGAGGCGGTGAAGAAGAACCTCAAGCCCAGCACCATCGTCACCCGCAGGTCGATCGAGAACGCCGTGGCGTTGATCATGGCGCTCGGCGGCTCGACCAATGCGGTGCTGCACTATCTGGCCATCGCCAACGCCGCAGGGATCGACTGGACGCTCGACGATTTCGAGCGGGTGCGGCGCAACGTGCCGGTGCTTTGCGACCTCAAGCCGTCGGGAAAATACATGGCGGTCGACCTTCATGACGCCGGCGGCGTGCCGCAGGTGCTGAAGATCCTGCTGAACGCGGGCTTGGTCCATGGCGACTGCATGACGATCACCGGCCGCACGCTGGCCGAAGAATTGGCGCATGTGCCGGACGCGCCCCGCGCCGACCAGAACGTCATCATGCCGATGGAAAGGGCACTCTATCGGGAGGGCCATCTGGCAATCCTCAGGGGCAACCTCGCCGAGGATGGCGCGGTCGCCAAGATCACCGGCCTGAAGAGCCCGCAGATTTCCGGACCGGCCCGCGTCTTCGACGACGAGGCGTCGGCCATGGATGCCATCCTCAACGACCGCATCCGCCCGGGCGACGTGGTGGTGCTGCGTTATCTCGGCCCCAAGGGCGGGCCGGGCATGCCTGAAATGCTCGCGCCGACTTCCGCCATCATCGGCCGCGGCCTTGGCGAGAGCGTCGGCCTCATCACCGACGGCCGCTTCTCGGGGGGCACATGGGGCCTCGTCGTCGGCCACGTCGCGCCCGAAGCCTATGTCGGCGGCACCATCGCCCTGGTCGAGGAAGGCGACACCATCACCATCGACGCCCACAAGCTCCTTCTTCAGCTCGATGTGAACGACGAGGAGCTCGCCCGCCGCCGCACCGCCTGGAAGCAACCGGAGCCGCGCTACCGTCGCGGTGTGCTCGCCAAGTTCTCGGCTCTGGCCCGGCCGGCCAACGAGGGCGCGCTGACCGGATGAGGCTACGCGACATATCGCCATTGGCGTCGTGCCAATCGCGATGTTAGGTTTTCCTGGGTTGGCGTGCGCATCGCGCCCGAACAGCGATCGAACCCGCATGGCCAGACGTGCATCAGGCATAAGAAGCGGGAAGGGGAAAGGAATTATTTTGCGTCTCCTGCTCCGGCAGGGAACGGAAATTGCCCCAGGCAAGTTGATTTCGACGATCCGAAAGCGCCGGAAATCGCCGACACGGCGATAGAGTTTCCGGGTTTCACGAGTGGAGGCCGACATGTCCCCGACCCGCAGATCGCTTCTCATCACCGCTGCACTGGCCGCATCGCTTCAGCTTGCCGCCGTTCCTCAATCCTTCGCCCAGCAGACCATCGTCAACGTTTCCTACGACCCGACGCGCGAGCTCTATCGCGAGTTCAACGCCGCCTTCGCCAGGCATTGGCAGGAAACGAAGGGCGAGAGCGTCCGCATCCAGAACACCCATTCGGGCTCGGGCCAGCAGGCGCGCGCCGTTATCGACGGGCTGGAGGCGGATGTGGTGACGCTGGCGCTTCAGGCCGACATCGACGCCATCGTCAAGGCAACCGGTAAGATTCGCGCCGACTGGCGCGGCAGGCTCGCCAACAACAACGCCCCCTACACCTCGACCATCGTCTTCCTCGTCCGCAAGGGCAACCCGAAAGGGCTGAACGACTGGGGCGATTTGACCAGGGAGGGCGTCGAGGTCATCACGCCCAATCCGAAATCCTCGGGCGGGGCACGCTGGAACTTCCTCGCCGCCTGGGCCTGGGCATTGAAGAACAATGGTGGCGACGAGGCCAAGGCGCGCGAATATGTCACCGAGCTGTTCCGCCATGTCCCGGTGCTCGACCCCGCGGCGCGCGGCTCGACCACGACCTTTGTTCAGCGCGGCATCGGCGACGTGCTGCTTGCCTGGGAGAACGAGGCGTTCCTCGCCATCAACGAGCTTGGCCCGGACGCCTTCGATATCGTCGTGCCGTCGCTGTCGATCCTCGCCGAACCGCCTGTCGCCGTGGTCGACGCCAATGTCGACGCCAAGGGCACGCGGGAAGTGGCGACCGCCTATCTGGAATATCTCTATTCGCCCGAGGGCCAGAGCATCGCGGCCAGGAACTATTATCGTCCGTTCAGCCGCGAGGGCGTCGACCCGGCCGAGCTCGAGCGCTTCCCGGCGCTCGAGCTGGTCACCATCGACAAGCTCGGCGGCTGGGACAAGGTCCAGCCGGAATTCTTCGGCGACGGCGGAATCTTCGACCAGATATTCCAGCCGGGAAGGTAGCGGATGGGCGAAGCGAAGGTCTTGCCCGTTTCTGCGCGAGAGCGACGATGGCGATGGCGGGAGCCGGGCGTCATCCCCGGCTTCGGCCTGACCTTCGGCTTCACCATCTTCTACCTGAGCGCCATCGTCCTGATCCCGCTGGCCGGGCTGGGCTGGCGCTCGGCCGCGCTCGGCTGGGACGAATTCTGGCGGCTGGCGTCAGACCCCCGCCTGCTCGCGGCACTCAGGACCAGCTTCTGGACCGCGGGCGCCGCCGCCGCCATCAATGCCGTGTTCGGCGTGCTCGTCGCCTGGATTCTGGTGCGCTACCGCTTCCCGGGGCGACGCATCATCGACGCCGCCGTCGACCTCCCATTCGCGCTGCCGACGGCCGTCGCCGGCATCGCGCTGACCGCGATCTACGCGCCGACCGGCTGGATCGGACAGTTCTTCCAGCCGCACGGCGTGCGCATCGCCTATACGCCGGCCGGAATCGTCATCGCGCTGGTCTTCGTCAGCCTGCCGTTCATGGTGCGCACGGTGCAGCCGGTGATGGAGGAGATCAGCCGCGAGGTCGAGGAAGCCGCCGCGACACTCGGAGCCAGCCGCTTCCAGACCGTCACCCGCGTCATCCTGCCCGGCCTGGTGCCGGCGATCCTGACAGGGCTGGCGCTCTCCTTCGGCCGCGCCGTCGGCGAATACGGCTCCGTCATCTTCATCGCCGGCAACATTCCCTTCCGCTCGGAGATCGCGCCGCTGCTGATCTACATAAAGCTCGAGGAGTTCAACTATCCCGCCGCCACCGCCATCGGCGCGATCATGCTGGTGCTGGCCTTCATCGTCCTTCTCGCCATCAACCTGATCCAGGCGTGGAGCAGGGCAAGGCTCGGCCATGACGCATAGCGCATCGCTTCCCCGCCCCGCGCGCCGCGAACGCTTCCGCGACCCGATGGCCGAAAGCGCCGCCGTCAAATGGACGCTGGTGGCGACCGCGCTCGTCTTCCTCGTGCTCGTCCTGTTCCTGCCGCTCGCGGCGGTGTTCGGCGAAGCGCTGCGCCGTGGCTGGCATGTGGCGTTCGACGCCATTCGCGATACCGACGCGCTTTCGGCGATCCGGCTCACCCTT
This sequence comes from Aquamicrobium sp., assembly GCA_047637695.1. Taxonomy (GTDB): domain Bacteria; phylum Pseudomonadota; class Alphaproteobacteria; order Rhizobiales; family Rhizobiaceae; genus Aerobium. Next base: position 23,567 of record JBLJBS010000192.1, read on the forward strand.
CTGGTCGCGGCCATCGCCGTGCCGCTGAACTGCGTCTTCGGCGTCGCCGCCGCATGGGCGATCGCCAAATTCGAGTTTCGCGGCAAATCGTTCCTGATAACGCTGATCGACCTGCCGTTCTCGGTGTCGCCGGTCATCGCGGGGCTGGTCTACATCCTGCTGTTCGGGACCGGCTCCGTCCTTGGTCCTGTACTCGATTCATGGGGCCTTCAGGTGCTGTTCGCCGTGCCGGGCGTGGTGCTGGCGACCATCTTCGTCACCTTTCCCTTCATCGCCCGCGAGCTGATACCGCTGATGCAGGACCAGGGCACCGGCGACGAGGAGGCCGCGTTGTCGCTCGGCGCCTCGGGCTGGCAGACGTTCCGTCTCGTCACCCTGCCGAACATACGCTGGGGGCTGCTCTACGGCGTACTGCTGTGCAACGCCCGCGCCATGGGTGAATTCGGCGCGGTCTCGGTGGTTTCGGGCCGTCTGCGCGGCGAGACCGTGACCATGCCGCTGCATGTCGAGATTCTCTACAACGAATACAACTTCGTCGCCGCCTTCGCCGTCGCCTCGCTGTTGGCGCTGCTGGCGCTGGCGACGCTGGTGCTGAAGGCCGTTCTCGAGCGCGTCTACGAGCGCGGCCGCGGCCTCGGCTCAAGCCATTGACGGCCCACTGACGGGAGGAAATAGCCATGGACCTCCACCTGATCGACGTGCGCAAGGAATTCGACCGGTTCGAGGCGCTTAATGATATCTCGCTCGACATCCGCTCGGGCGAACTGATCGCCCTGCTCGGGCCTTCGGGATCGGGCAAGACCACGCTGCTGCGCCTGATCGCCGGCCTCGACTTCCCGACCGAGGGCGAAATCCGCTTCGGCGATGAGAATGCCTCACGCAAGACCGTGCAGGAGCGCAATGTCGGCTTCGTTTTCCAGCATTACGCGCTTTTCCGCCACATGTCGGTGGCGGAAAACATCGGCTTCGGGCTGAAGGTGCGGCCGCGCGCCAGCCGCCCGCCGCGCCGCGAAATCCGCCGCCGCGCGCTCGAACTGCTCGATCTCGTCCAGCTCTCAGGGCTGGAGGGGCGCTATCCCGGCCAGCTTTCGGGCGGCCAGCGCCAGCGCGTGGCGCTGGCCCGCGCGCTGGCCATCGAGCCGCGGGTGCTGTTGCTTGACGAACCGTTCGGCGCGCTCGACGCGCAGGTGCGCCGCGAGTTGCGCCGATGGCTGCGGGAAATCCACGACCGCACCGGCCACACCACCGTCTTCGTCACCCACGACCAGGAGGAGGCGCTGGAACTCGCCGACCGCGTCGTGGTGATGAGCCAGGGCCGGATCGAACAGGTCGGCAGCGCCGACGAGGTCTATGACCAGCCGAATTCGCCCTTCGTCTACGGCTTCATCGGCGATTCGAGCAGCCTGCCGGTCAATGTCGGGAACGGCGAGATCTGGCTGGAAGACCGCACGATCGGCATCGGCGCGCCCGACCTGCCTGACGGCCCGGCCACGCTCTATTTCCGGCCGCACGACGTCGAGCTTCTCGACGGCTGCGGCGGCTGCATCGCCGGAACGCTCGCCGCCAGCCGCCGCGTCGCCGGCACGCGGCGCGTCGAACTGGAAATCGGCGGCGCAGGTCGTCTCGTCGAGATCGAGCTTCCGGTCGATCATCCCGCCGCCGGCAAGAGCCGCATCGCCTTCCGCCCGCGCCGGTGGAAAGTCTTCCCCGCCTGATCGGAAGATGACGCCGGAAACGGGAACAGGAGGCGGGATTTTTACTTCGCCGAAGAAATATTTTCATGACCGGGACAGGCACGATCCGTTCGAGCGAGGTCTCGTCTTGGAAACAATCGACAATCGACGCCAGCGCCCAAGCAACGATGCGCAAGATCGCGCCCGAAACGGCGTTCTTCAGTCCCGGAGGTCGGCCGCAACGCTCGGTCCGGCCAGTGGACAATCGTCGTTTCTTGGCTTTAGCTGACTGACAGCCTTTGTCAGGGAGGACAGACGATGGCCGAAGCGGAAAGGCTTTCGCTGCACGTGCCGGAGCCGGAGGTTCGCCCCGGAGACACGCCGGATTTCTCGAAGGTGATGATCCCGCGCGCCGGTACGGTGGCGCGGCCGCCGGTCGACGTCGATCCGCGCGAAATCCGCGATCTCGCCTATTCGATCATCCGCGTGCTCAACCGCGACGGCGAGGCGGTCGGCCCGTGGGCCGGCACCCTGAGCGACGAGGAACTGCTCGAAGGCTTGCGCCATATGATGACGCTGCGCGCCTTCGACGCGCGCATGGTGATGGCGCAGCGCCAGGGCAAGACCTCGTTCTACATGCAGCACATGGGCGAGGAAGCCGTCAGCTGCGCTTTCCGCAAGGCTTTGCAGCCCGGCGACATGAACTTCCCGACCTACCGGCAGGCCGGCCTGCTCATCGCCGGCGGCTATCCGATGGTCGACATGATGAACCAGATATTCTCCAACGAGGCCGACCCGATCAAGGGCCGCCAATTGCCGGTGATGTACTCCTCGAAGGAGCACGGCTTCTTCTCGATCTCCGGCAATCTCGGCACCCAGTTCATCCAGGCGGTAGGCTGGGCCATGGCCTCGGCCATCAGGGAGGACACGAAGATCGCCGCCGGCTGGATCGGCGACGGCTCGACAGCCGAGAGCGATTTCCATGCCGCGCTGGTCTTCGCCTCGACCTACCGCGCGCCGGTCATCCTGAACATCGTCAACAACCAGTGGGCGATCTCCACCTTCCAGGGCATCGCCCGCGGCGGTTCCGGCACCTTTGCGGCGCGCGGCCTCGGCTTCGGCCTGCCGGCGCTGCGGGTCGACGGCAACGACTATCTCGCCGTCCACGCTGTCGCCAACTGGGCGGCCGAGCGGGCACGGAAGAATCTCGGCCCCACGCTGGTCGAATACGTCACCTACCGCGTCGGCGCGCATTCGACGTCCGACGATCCTTCCGCCTACCGGCCCAAGACCGAGTCGGATGCGTGGCCGCTCGGCGATCCGGTCATCCGCCTGAAGAACCACCTGATCGTCAGGGGTCTATGGTCGGAAGAGCGCCACAAGCAGGCGGAGGCCGAGATCCTCGACACGGTCATCACGGCCCAGAGGCAAGCGGAGGCCAACGGCACCCTGCATTCGGGCGGCAAGCCTTCGGTGCGCGACATGTTCGAGGGCGTCTACGAGACCATGCCGCCGCACCTGCGCCGGCAGCGCCAGCAGGCGGGGGTGTGAGACCATGCCGCGCATGACCATGATCGAGGCGATCCGCTCGGCGATGGACATCTCGATGGGCCGCGACGACAACGTCGTCGTCTTCGGCGAGGATGTCGGCTATTTCGGCG
>JBLJBS010000193.1:0-6748 GCA_047637695.1 Aquamicrobium sp.
GCCATCGGCGCGCTGCGCGGGCCGAAGCACGGCGGCGCCAACGAGGTCGCCTTCGAGATCCAGAAGCGCTATGCCGATGCCGACGAGGCGGAGGCCGACATCCGCAGCCGCGTCGAGACGAAGGAGGTGGTCATCGGTTTCGGCCATCCGGTCTATACCGTCGCCGATCCGCGCAACAAGGTCATCAAGACCGTGGCGCGCCAGCTCTCGGTCGAGGCCGGCTCGACGAAGATGTTCGACATCGCCGAGCGCATCGAGGCCACCATGGCCGACGCCAAGAAGATGTTCCCGAACCTCGACTGGTTCAGCGCCGTCTCCTATCACATGATGGGGGTGCCGACGGCGATGTTCACGCCGCTCTTCGTCATATCGCGCACTTCCGGCTGGGCCGCGCACATCATTGAGCAGCGGCAGGACAACAAGATCATCCGTCCGTCCGCCAATTACGTCGGGCCGGAAAATCTCGAATTCGTGCCGATCGAGCGGCGCGGCCGCGTCAGCTCCGCCAGCAAGGCGGCATAACGCATGTCTCCCGAAAGCGGGAACTGGTTTCGGGATTTCGGGATAAAGACATGCGTGAAAACGACGAACTGAAGCGCCTCGCCTGAGATCGGTTGAACGCGACGCGCCAAAAGGAAGAAAAATGCCCTATCTCGTTTCTTCAGACCTTCCGGACAGGCCGGCCGGCGAACGCTTCCGGGCGCTCGTGACAGGCGGCGGCATCGCGCGGCTTCCCGGCGCGCATAACGGCATGGCGGCGTTGCAGGCGAAAGCGGCCGGCTTCGAGGGGTTGTACCTCTCGGGCGCGGCCATGACCGCCTCGATGGGCCTGCCCGACCTCGGCATCATCACCGTCGACGAGGTCTCGTTCTTCATCCGCCAGATCACCCGCGCCTCGGGGCTTCCCTTGCTGGTCGACGGCGACACCGGCTATGGCGAGGCGCTCAACGTCATGCACATGGTGCGGACCTTCGAGGATGCCGGCGCCGGCGCCGTCCATCTCGAGGACCAGCTGCTGCCGAAGAAATGCGGCCATCTGAACGACAAGAAGCTGGCCGGCGCGCACGACATGGCGGCCAAGGTGGCGGCGGCGGCCAGGGCGCGGCGGCATCTCTACATCGTCGCCCGCACCGATGCCGCCGCGAGCGAAGGTCTTGACGGCGCGGTGGCCCGCGCGAAGCTCTACATGGAGGCCGGGGCCGATGCGATCTTCCCCGAGGCGCTGAACACGGCGGAGATGTTCCGCGAGTTCGCCGCGCGCATGCCGGGCGTGCCGCTGCTCGCCAACATGACCGAGTTCGGCCGCACGCCCTTCTTCACCGCAGATGAATTCGAGGCGATGGGCTACAAAATGGTGATCTGGCCGGTATCGTCGCTCAGGGTCGCCAACAAGGCGCAGGAAAAGCTCTATGCCACGCTGAAGCGGGATGGCTCGACGCAGGTAATGCTGCCGGAAATGCAGACACGGGCCGATCTCTACGACATGATCGACCTCGCTGGCTACGAAGCCCTCGACGCCTCGATCGTCGCGACCGTCGTGCCGGAGATCGCCTGATCGTTAGACCGGGGCGGGAATATCTGCCCCGGCCTTTTCTCTCGATATCCAGAGTTCTGGCGGGAAATGCTTGTCTCCAAGGACCGATTCTCATCTGCAACCCCATGCCTCCGATCCGGATGCCTGGCTGGCTGCGCCGCGTTTCGTTGTTCAGAGCTTCTGAACTTGCGGTGCTTCTTCTGACGCATGATGAAACCGGTATGATGCAAGGATCGCGACGGTTCCAGTCGTCCCGGAATGAGCCACACTCGATTTCAGATGAAAAACAACTGAAAGGTTGACATTCTCGCTATCACCCGCAGGATTGAGGGCTATCCACAAACGGAAGAGATTGTTCCGAAGATATGTCTGCCATTTCCAAGCCGATATCATCGTCCGTTTTCTCGTCTCTTCTCGTCTTCACGATGATATTATTTTTGACGGGAACTTCCGCGGGCCATGTTTCCGCATCTGCATTTTCCGATAAGCTGATAGGTCCAGATTCGGCTTGGTCTGAAATCCTCTCACGGGATGATCTTGGCAAGCCGATCATCGTGGAATTCAAAGTCCCCGAATCGCCGGAAACAGCCAGTGAGCATGGCGATAACAATCCCGACCGGATGCGGGCCGATCTGATCCGCTCTCGTCAGGATGATATACTTGATGCCTTGTTCAAGAGAGAGGCTGTAGAGGGGCCGGCCAACGAGGAGCGGTATCCGGTCAAGCGTCTGATCAATTTTCCCATTTTTGCCATGGTCGCGACTGCTGCGCAGATCAGGAAACTGACGCAGGATGCGCGCGTGTTGCGCATTCATGAGGATTTGCCGCATGCACCGAAGCTGAATCAGGGCACCTCTATAATCGGCATGCCGCTGGCTTATACGATGGGTGCAGCCGGCGAAAACTACAACGTCGCCGTGCTCGATACAGGCGTTAGCCGGACACATGATTTCCTGCGCAACAAGGTCGTTGCTGCGGCATGTTTCACCTCAAACAGGCTGGTCGCGCGGCCCGGCGGTGGTGTTGGGGAGTACAGGGCGCGCTGTCCCGGCGACGTAACGCAACTCATTCGGATAGATGCCGCCGACGACTGCGCCTACAACGCCATCTCAGGATGCGGACATGGCACCATGGTGGCCGGAACAGCTGCCGGCTTCAATACCGGAACTGCCATGCCGGGAATCGCCAGCGGCGTTGCGCGCGCGAGCAAGATAATCTCGGTCAACGTGGCATCCTACGCCATCAAGCTGCCTGGTGATCCGACCGGGCTTCCAGTCGACAGCGATTGGCTGGACTGTTCAGGTTTGAATTGTCTGCGGGCGCTATCCAGCGATGTTGCGCGTGGTCTGGATCATGTTTACGGACTGAGGAACACCTTCAAGATTGCGGCCATCAGCGTCAGCTTCGGGCGCGGGCAGTATACAGCAGCATGCGATCAATCCCCGCTCAAGACAATCATCGATGGCCTGCGCGCTGCCAATATAGCAACGGTCGTGCCAGCCGGTGATGACGGCTATGACAATGCGGTAAGCTCCCCTGGATGTATTTCCTCGGCAATTACGGTAGCAGGCTCTGCTGGCTTAAGCAGCCGCTTGGAAGCGTCGAATTGGGGTAGTCTCGTGGATTTGGTCGCCCCGGCCAGCGGCCACAATTTTCCCGTTCCCGCCAACAATTCGAACGCTCACTATCGCCCGGGCAACGGTACGTCCATTGCTGCTGCCTTCACTGCTGGTGCCTTCGCTGCAGTCCGTTCAATCCAGCCCAATGCAAGCGTGAGCGCAATCCTGCTTGCGCTTCAACAGTCTGGCCATCCGATCAATTCTGCCGGCATCATTCGTGCGCGCCTTAACGTGCCAGAAGCCGTGACGGCGATGAATGGGATACGTATCCTAGCCGCGATCACGCCCGTTGCAAGGCGAGGAACGGTAGGAGACGATATCACCGCTTTCGCTACAGTTATCAATCCGTCTGACAGCACAGGAACAGCGACGGGTTGCACCATCGCGCGCCCCGCGGACGGCTATCCTTACGGCTTCGCATTTGCCGAACGCTTGTTGCCCGGCAGTAGCTTGGGGCAGACAAATGCGCCTTTCAGTCTTGCACCTGGCCAGACACGCCATTTCCTTATGGGATTCTTTCCTGCCGGCCCGGTTTCATCCAACCTTAGAATGGTCTTCGATTGTACGAACACCTTGCCGGCGCAAAGTGCGTTCGGGCTCAACACGTTCAACCTCGTTGCCACGACCACTCGCGGTGCGGACATAATTGCTACCGCCGTCACCCCGACCAATGACGGCATTCTGCGCATACCGGCAGTGGCAGGCGGTGGAAATGTCGCTGCTATGGCGGGTATGAACATTGGCTCGTCTGCGACGCTGCAGGCACTGGTTTCTTCGGTTGCGGTCGGTGCTTCAACCGCTCCTCTACCGATCGCGCTTTTCCTTTGCCCGACAAATCCATCGACGGGACAGTGTCTGCAGCCGCCATCTGCAAGCCCGTTTACCTTCCATGCCATGCCAAATCAGGTTTTCACTTTCACGGCGTTCGCCAATTACCAGGGTGTAGCCATCCCGCTCGATCCGGCGAACAGCCGGCTTTATATTCATTTCAAAGAGGGCAATACCGATGTGGGGTCGGCAAGTGTTGCTGTCACAGCTGAAAAAAATACAGCAAATGAATCTACATTTTATATGAAATAAATGATTAAATAAGGATATTTTTTGGTTTTATCTCGTAATTTTAAAATAAAAATTCTAAATACAAAATGTTATTATTATTAATTAAGGCAATGCATAGGTGAAGTCTGTAGTAATGGTGTCCACGGCAGGATTCGAACCTGCGACCCCAGGATTCATACCACTACGGCTTCCGCCGCCGCCTCGCGGCGTTTGTGGTCTGGACTGTCCCTTCACCTTGGGTTTGGCAACCTTTAGGCGCCGCCCGTCCAGTCTCTACACCTTCCCGGCCGGGCCGGGCTTGGCTCGGGATCGGCTGGCCGCAGGCGCGGCTTGAGCTTTCCCCGACTTTGAGCGGATTCAGCACGGCGTTTCCATCCGTGCTGCCCAATTGAATAGGAATCCTGTGCTCTATCCTGCTGAGCTACGTGGACCTGCGAGCTATCTAGCAACCTCTTGCCGCCGCGTCATCTAAAAAAGCCTGCCGCCGGCGGCGGAGGGGCTTTCCGCGGAGCGGGGCAGTTTCAGAAATCGCCGAAATCGCCGCCGCGGCCCTTGCCCGACGAAAAGCGCGCTGCGCCCGCCATGCCTTCGACGCGGAACTGGCCCGCGCTCTTCCATTCGTTGGCCAGCGCCGATTCCGGCCCGAGCGACCATTGGCGGATGGCCGAGATCCGATCGGCGCGCATGCAGCCCTGGGGAAAGCGGGCGATGTCGCGGGCAAGCTCCAGCGCCGTGAATCGCGCCGCGCCGTCGTCGCACAGCCGCGAGGCCAAGCCCCAGTCGAGACATTCGTCTGCCTTGATCTGACGCCCCGTCAAAATCAGGTCCATGGCGCGGGCGTGGCCGACGATGCGCGGCAGGCGCACGGTGCCGCCGTCGATCAGCGGCACGCCGAAGCGGCGGCAATAGACGCCCATATAGGCCGAGCGCTCCATCACCCTCATGTCGCACCACAGCGCCAGCTCCATGCCGCCCGCCACCGCGGGGCCGGAAATCGCCGCGATAACCGGCTTGGACAAGGTCAGCCGCGTCGGGCCCATCGGCCCCTTGCGCGGCCGGTCGTCATGGCCGTCGAACGAGGTGTCGAGGTCATGCTCCGCGAACCATTCGGGTCCGATGTCGCCGGTCGCATGCTTGAGGTCGAAACCGGCCGAGAATGCGCCGCCGGCGCCGGTCAGCACCGCGACTTTCGCCGTCTCGTCGCGGTCGAATTCGACGAAGGCGTGGAACAGCGCTTCCGCCGTCGCCGGGTCGACCGCGTTGCGCGCCTCATGCCTGTCGATGGTGACGACGGTGATCTCGCCGTCCTTTTCCGTGCGGATGGTCATTCGGCTATTCCTTCCTCGTACTGGGCGGAAAGTTCGAGCCACCTGTCCTCGTGGCGGGCCAGCGTATTGGACAGGTCGGAGCGTTCCTTGGCAAGCCGTGTCGCCGTCGCCGGCTCCTTTTCGTAGAGCGCCGGATCGGCGAGCTGGTCCTCGATCATGTCGATGCGCTTGCGGGTGCGCTCGATCAGCCCTTCGGTGGCCTTGATCTCCTTCGCCACCGGCTCCATAGCCGCCCTTCGCGCCGCCGCCTCGCGCCGCTTGTCGGCTCTGGACGCCTTGTCGGCCTCGCGCCTCTCACGCCGGTCGGAGGAACCGCCGGTGACCAGCTGGCGATAATCGGCCATGTCGCCGTCATAAGGCGCGACGGTGCCATCCCTGACCAGCCACAGCCGGTCGGCGGTGGCCTCGATCAGATGGCGGTCGTGGCTGATCAGGATGACCGCCCCGGGAAACTCGTTCAGCGCCATCATCAGCGCCTCGCGGCTATCGATGTCGAGGTGGTTGGTCGGTTCGTCGAGGATGAACAGGTTCGGCCCGTCGAAGGTGGCAAGCCCCATCAGCAGCCTGGCCTTCTCGCCGCCCGAGAGGTCCTTGGCCCTGGTCATCATCTTCTCGGTCGAAAGCCCCATCTGCGCCACGCGGGCGCGCACCTTCGCTTCCGGCGCTTCCGGCATCAGCCGGCGCACGTGCTCGATCGCGGTTTCCTCGGGGCGCAGATCGTCCAGCTGATGCTGGGCGAACATCGACACCTTCAGCCCCGGCGCGATGGTGATGCCGCCGCTTTCCAACGAAAGCCGTCCGGCGATCAGCTTGGCGAAGGTCGACTTGCCGTTGCCGTTGGCGCCGAGCAGCGCGATGCGGTCATCCTCGTCGATGCGCAGCGTCAGGTTCTTCAGGATCGGCTTGCCCGGCTGGTAGCCGACGCTTCCCGCCTGCATGGTGATGATCGGCGAGGCGACCGTCCTCGCCGGTTCCGGGAAGGAGAACGGCCGCACGCTGTCCTCGATCGCGGCCGAGATCGGCTTCAGCTTCTCCAGCGCCTTGAGGCGCGATTGCGCCTGGCGCGCCTTCGACGCCTTGGCGCGGAAGCGCTCGACGAAGCTCTCCATATGCTTGCGCTGCGCGTCCTGCTTCACCCGCGTCTTTTCCTGATGCTCGAGCTGCTCGGCGCGCTGGCGCTCGAACTGGTCGTAGCCGCCGCGCCAGAA